>NZ_JBYCLE010000154.1:0-2749 GCF_057473765.1 Mycobacterium sp. TH-M106
CACGAAGAACAACTCCGCAAGCTCACCAAATCAGCACCCCGACGATGAACCATTCCGCCCGACACCGCGACTCCATGAGCCCGGATTAGCCGGTCAAAGCTTCGATAACGCCCTGGCCGAGACGGTTGTCCGTGGCCATGTAAAAGTCCCCATTGGTGGCCAGGTGTAGGTCCCCGCTGATGGCCAGGTAGCAGTCCCCACTCCCTTGCTTGTCGTGTTGATCCGGGGAGCTCGTGGCCTGGGCGGTGACGGTGATAGCGCCAACTGTCACTGCACCGCCCAGGGAGTTCCATTGAAGTCTGCGAGGGAGAATATGAACATCGTCTCGACGTATCGGGAAGTCGGAACGTATCGAGGTGCCGCCGATCTGTGCGGTACGACGCATAAGACGGTTAAGCGGGTGGTCGAGCGGGCCGAGGCCGGCGGCGAGCCGCCGGCGCGGGCACCGCGTGCCCACAATTTTGATTCCGTGGTCGACCTGGTCGCTGAGCGGGTGGAGAAGTCGGCGGGCCGGATCTCGGCCAAGCGACTGTTGCCGATCGCCCGTGCAGCTGGTTATGAGGGCTCGGCGCGTAACTTCCGGCGTCTGGTAGCCGCGCAGAAAGCGTTGTGGCGCAAGGACCATCACCGAGGGCGCCGTCCTGGGGTGTGGTCACCGGGTGAGTATCTGGTCATCGATTGGGCCGAGGTCGCCCCGGGGTTGTTCGCGTTCTGCGCGGTGCTGGCCTTTTCGCGGTGGCGGTTCGTGCGGTTCGCCGCCGATCAGAAGGCCACCACCACGATGGCGATGATCGCCGAGGCGCTGGCCGTGATCGGCGGGGTGCCGGCCAAGGTGCTCGCCGACCGGATGGGCTGTTTGAAGGGCGGGGTGGTCGCCAATGTGGTGGTGCCGACCGCCGATTATGTCCGGTTTGCCACCCACTACGGTTTCCGCCCGGATTGGTGCCATGCCAACGATCCGGCCTCCAAGGGCATCGTGGAGCACCTGTGCGGGTATTCCCAGCGTGACCTGGTGGTTCCACTGCTCACCGAGGCGCAGATCGCCGGGGTGCCGGTGAGCCTGGCGACGGCCAATACGGCCGCCGCAGCGTGGTGTGTGGAGGTCAACGCCGCGGTGCATTCGGAGATCGCCGCGGTGCCTGATGAACGGCTGGCCACCGAACGGCAGGTGCTGGCATCGTTGCCGTCGCTGCGGCCCGAGATCGGCGCCGCGTCGGTGACCCGCAAGGTCGACCGGCTTTCTTGCATCCGCTACGGCTCGGCGCGCTACTCAGTACCTGTCCGGCTGATCGCGACGGCCGTCAAGATCGTGATCGACCACGGCGCGCTGATCGTCGTTGAACCCGCCACTGGGGCGATCGTGGCTGAACATGAGCTGGTCGCACCCGGCGAAACGTCGATCCTCGATGAGCACTATGACGGGCCACGTCCGGCACCCAGTCGTGGGCCGCGCCCGAAAACCACTGCGGAGAAACAATTCTGCGCACTCGGCGAGGACGCTGAAGCCTTCTTGATCGGTGCTGCCGCGATCGGCAACACCCGGCTCGGCTCGGAGCTGGAGATCCTGCTGGGCCTGGGCGCCGCCCACGGCGAGAAGGCGTTGGTTGCCGCCCTACGACGGGCAGTGGCCTTCAAACGGTTCCGGGCCGCCGACGTGCGCTCCATCCTGGCCGCCGGCACCGGCACCCCCCAACCCCGCCCCGCCGGGGACGCGCTGGTGCTCGACCTGCCGGTCGCGGCGACCCGCTCTCTGGACGCCTACAAGATCACCGCCAGCCGTGACGGGAGCCGGCCATGAGCACAACGGGTACGAAAACTGTTGCTCCTACCAGTATTCCGCCGCTGGCGGCCGATCTCGATGCGGGGTTGCGGCGGCTGAAACTGGCCGCGGTGCGTCACAGTGCCGCTGAGGTCCTGCTGACCGCCAAGACCCAGCGCTGGACCCCCGAGGAGGTGCTGCGCACCCTGGTCGAGGCCGAGATCGCGGCCCGTGATGCCTCCAACGCCGCCAACCGACTCAAGGCCGCTGCTTTCCCGGTCGTCAAGACCCTCGATGGCTTCGACGTGACGGCTTCTTCCATCCCACAGTCCACCGTTGATTACCTGACCAGCTTGGAATGGGTTCGCGCCCAACATAATCTGGCAATTATCGGCCCGCCTGGCACCGGAAAGAGCCACGTCCTGATCGCCCTAGGCCACGCCGCCATCGCAGCAGGCCACAAGGTCCGCTACTTCACCGCCGCCGACCTGATCGACACCCTCTACCGCGGCCTGGCCGACAACACCGTCGGCAAAATCATCGACACCCTGCTGCGCTCCGATCTCGTCATCTTGGACGAGATCGGATTCGCCCCGCTCGATGACACCGGCACCCAGCTGCTGTTCCGGCTCGTTGCTGCTGGCTACGAACGCCGCTCACTGGCGGTCGCCTCCCATTGGCCGTTCGAGCAATGGGGCCGCTTCCTGCCCGAGCACACCACCGCCGCCAGCATCCTCGACCGGCTCTTGCACCACGCCACCGTGGTCATCACCGACGGCCAGTCCTACCGCATGCGCCACGCCCACCACAAACAAGGAGGTAACCGCTGAACTAGCCCGCAAGGGGTGGGGACTTTTCCTGGCCACCAGCGGGGACTTCAACTTGGCCATTGACAGAGACGCTGGCCTACATCGGTCGGCTGCGCTCGACCGGCGCCGTGGAGCGGCGGATCCGGTCCGACGGCGTTTACGAGTGGTACTGCACCAACTG
>NZ_JBYCLE010000155.1:0-15486 GCF_057473765.1 Mycobacterium sp. TH-M106
ACGGCGCTGGCCGCCTTCGGGCTGACCGAGCCGGGCGGCGGCTCGGATGCCGGCGCCACCCGCACCACGGCGCGGCTGGAGAACGGCGAGTGGGTGATCAACGGCGCCAAGCAGTTCATCACCAACTCCGGCACCGACATCACCTCACTGATCACCGTCACCGCCGTCACCGGAACCCGTGCCGACGGGCGCAAGGAGATCTCGACAATCGTCGTCCCCAGCGGCACACCGGGTTTCATTGTCGAACCGGTGTACAACAAGGTCGGCTGGAACGCCTCGGACACCCACCCGCTGACCTTCGCCGACGCCCGCGTCGGCGAGCACAACCTGCTCGGTGAGCGCGGCAGCGGCTACGCGAACTTCTTGTCCATCCTCGACGAGGGCCGGATCGCGATCGCCGCGCTGGCCACCGGCGTGGCGCAGGGCTGCGTCGACGAAAGCGTCCGCTACGCGCGCGAACGCGAGTCGTTCGGCAAGCCGCTCGGGCAGTATCAGGCGATCAGCTTCAAGATCGCCCGGATGGAGGCACGCGCCCACGTCGCACGCACCGCCTACTACGACGCCGCCGCGAAGATGTTGGCAGGCAAGCCGTTCAAGAAGGAGGCGGCGATCGCCAAGATGATCTCCTCGGAGGCCGCGATGGACAACGCCCGCGACGCCACCCAGATCCACGGTGGCTACGGCTTCATCAACGAATTCCCGGTGGCCCGCCATTATCGCGACAGCAAGATTCTGGAGATCGGCGAAGGCACCACCGAGGTGCAGCTGATGCTGATCGCCCGGTCGCTGGGGCTGCCATGAGCCGCGCCGGGGAACCGACGCCCAAAACCGTTGAGCAACGCGGACTCTGGTTCGAGGAGTATCAGATCGGCACCACCTACCTGCACCGGCCCGGGCGCACCATCACCGAGGCCGACAACGTGCTGTTCACCACGCTGACCATGAACACCCAGTCGCTGCACCTGGACGCCGCCTGGGCGGCGCAGCAGCCAGGATTCGGCGGCCAGCGGCTGGTGAACTCGCTGCTGACCCTGTCCACGCTGGTCGGACTGTCGGTGGCGCAGCTGACCCAAGGCACCATCGTGGCCAATCTCGGGTTCTCCGAGGTGTCGTTTCCCAAACCGGTCTTCCACGGCGACACCCTCTACGCAGAGACGGTGTGCACCGGCAAACGTGAGTCTACGAGCCGGCCCGGGGAGGGCATCGTCACTCTGGAGCACATCGGGCGCAACCAGCACGGCGACGTGGTCGCCCGCGCGGTGCGCGCGACGCTGGTGCGTAAACGCCCGGTCGAGGACGCATGAGCATCTGGTCCGCCGGCCCGGCGTGGCTGTTCTGCCCGGCCGACCGCCCGGAGCGGTTCGCCAAGGCCGCCGCGGTCGCCGACGTGGTGATCCTCGACCTGGAAGACGGGGTGGCCGCCGCCGACCGGCCCGCCGCCCGGCAGGCGTTGCGGCAGACGCCGCTGGACCCGGCGCGAACCGTGGTGCGGATCAACCCGGCCGGCACCGACGAGCAGGCACTGGATATGGCAGCCCTGGCCACCACGTCCTATACCACGGTGATGCTGGCCAAAGCCGAATCGGCTGCCCAGGTCGCGGCGCTGGCGCCGCGCGAAGTGATCGCGCTGGTGGAGACCCCGCGCGGCGCAGTGTTCGCCGCCGAGATCGCCGCCGCCGACAACACGGTGGCCCTGATGTGGGGCGCAGAGGATCTGGTCGCCACACTCGGCGGTGGCTCCAGTCGGCGCGCCGACGGCGGCTATCGGGACGTGGCGCGGCAGGTGCGCTCTACGGTGCTGCTGGCAGCCTCGGCGTTCGGCCGGGTCGCGCTGGACGCCGTGCACCTCGACATCGGTGACCTCAATGGGCTGCGGGCCGAGGCGCTGGACGCGGCAGAGGTCGGCTTCGACGCGACGGTGTGCATTCACCCGAGCCAGCTTCCGGTGGTGCGTGACGCCTACCGGCCGGCCGAGGAGCGAGTGGCCTGGGCGCGGCGGGTGCTCGCCGCAGCGGCCACCGAGCGCGGGGTGTTCGCGTTCGAGGGCCAGATGGTGGACTCCCCGGTGCTGCGGCACGCCGAGGCGATCCTGCGCCGGGCCGGTGAGCCTTCTGGTGGCCGGGCCAGCGGTGCGACGGGCGCTGGTGCCACATCGGCCTCACCAGTCACTGAATGACGAGGATGTGGGTGATTGAACGCTTTCAGCGACAACGGTCGCGGCTGGGCCGGCTGAGCCACGCTGTCCGGCCCGACGGAGATTCCCGCGGATGTCGACCAGGTGGGGCAAAACATGTGAGATATGCTTCCTACATGTCATCGATGGTTCAGATCAGAAACGTGCCCGACGAGCTGGTTCACGAGCTGAAGTCCCGGGCCGCGGCGCAGCGGATGAGCCTCAGCGACTTCCTGCTCGCCCGCCTGGGTGAAATCGCCGAAGAACCGGCTCTCGACGACGTCCTCGATCGCCTGGCGGCGCTCCCGCGTCGGGATCTCGGCGTGTCCGCGGCTGAACTGGTCGGCGAAGCGCGATCGGAGTGATCGTGCTCGACGCTTCGGCGGCTGTCGAACTCGTCTTGGCGACTCCGCCGGGTGCCGCGGTGGCACGGCGGTTACGAGAAGAGACAGTGCATGTTCCCGCTCACTTCGACGTCGAGGCAGTCGGTGCCATCCGTCGGGCGGTCATGCGTGAACTGATCAGTGATCACGAGGGTCTGGTAGCCGTGGCCGATGTTCGGGGTCTTTCGCTGCGTCGCTGGCCAACGAAGCCTTTCGTTGAGCGCGCCTACCAGCTTCGCAGCACCCATACTGTGGCCGATGGCGTCTATGTCGCGCTTGCGGAGGGGCTGGTCGCGGCGTTGATCACGTGTGATCGGCGACTTGCTGCATCCCATGGCCATGATGCGGAGATCGAATTCGTCGCCTGAACTCGGCGGCTCCTGGTGCTGCGGAACGACGAGGCGATCCCTGTGGCGCGCGGACTGGCAGCCGGGCCACCCGGGACGCCTCGGCTACGTGATTTCCCGTATACCCCAACCTCACATCGACAAAACCATTTACATGGTTTTACGGATGCGTTAAGATTTGTCGCTATACCTACAATCGCTCTGTGTGACATATCACATCGCTGAAGCCATGCTCACACGTCTGGAGGGGATATTTCAGTGGCGGACCGTGTGTTTCACCCGTCTATTGCTGCGGGTATCGCGATCGCGAGTGCTGGGGTCATAGGCGTCTGCTCAGCAGAACAACAGGCCCTCGAGGTCCAGCGACAGGTCCCCGATGTCCGGTTACCGGCTGTGGCGTTGACCTCCGGCAGCGACCTGACCCCACTGGGGACCGCGGTGACCGATGCGTTGGGCCTACAAAGCGTCACGCTGAATGATCTGGTCTCTGGACTGGGCTTAAGCCCCGACAACCTGATGACGTTGCTGACCAGCATGGTCAATGCTCTGGGCTTGGGTTCTGCCACGCTGGGCGGTCTGGTCAATGACGTGGGCTTGGGAAATGAGTCCTTGAATACGCTACTGAGCTCCCTGGTCGGTCCGTTGGGCCTGAACAACGTCACGCTGGGCGATCTGGTCGCTGCCCTGGGCTTAAACGGCAACGGCGTGATGCCGCTGCTCACCAATGCTGTCAATGCCCTGGGTTTGGGTAGTGACACGCTGGATAGCTTGGTCAGTGACCTGGGCGTCGGCGGAAACGCGGGTCAGTTGCTGCAGAGCTTGACACCGTTGGTCACCGCTTTAGGTCAGAACACCCTGACTTTTGGTGACCTCGTTGATGCGCTCGATCTCCAAAACGTCAGTATTACTACGCTTATCACGGCGCTAGGCGGTAGCCCCCCGGCATGTTTGGGAACTGAATTGTCTCTCGTGGGGGCGAATACCGTTGGGGGCGCGTTGAGTTACTTGGGCCTTGCGAACGTATCTGTGTTTCCCGGGCTCGTAAGCTTGACCACGGATACCAACCTCGCCATATCGTCACTGAGCGTGGTGGACATACTGAACAACTTTGGCCTTGGCGACAAGACCGTGGACGACTTGCTCAGTGGCCTGGGCGGGGTTACCCTCTTTAAAGATATGTCCGTGGGCGCCTTGCTCAGCGACCTGGGCCTTAGTGACGTGACTCTGGGTCACCTCCTCACGAGCGGTCTGATTCCCGACACCGCGACGGTTGGCGACCTGCTTACCGGCCTAGGGCTCAGTACGACGACCGTAGACTCGTTGCTTAGCGGCTTGAGCACCGTTGCCATCTTCGACAATATGACCGTGAGCGATCTACTAAGCGATTTGGGTATCGGTGGCGTGAGCCTGATTAATTTCGTCAGCAGCCTCGTTCTGGGTTCTAATAACACGGCTGCAGCGGCGGCCTCGCAGGCCCTGGCCACACTAGAGGCCAGTTCGCAAGCCATAGCCGGTGTGGACCTCCCCACACTGGCCCCCGAATATCAAGATGCATTCCTCAATCTGGTCCAGAAGATCGACGGTTACGCGTTTACTCCGGTCGGCACCGACGAATTTGAGAACCATGACATTATAGGAACTATCGCAATGCAGATCAACCAGGGTACGGAAGCTGATATGAAACCTGCCTATCTCGGGTTGAATTTAGTCTCAATCCAGCTTCTCTACCATGACTATAAAGCGCTACTCCCGATCACGACGAACTTTTTCGAGGAATTTGTTACGAAGATGATAAATCCAGACGCGTTTACCAGTACCGGATTGCCTACTGATCCCAATATGTGGTATGAAGTTCTGGCGTATCAAGCTGACAACCTGTTGGCAAATACTGTTTATGCCGGCGATCTCAACGTTGCCGGTGACGTATTGTTCGGCCCATGACCCGATCCCCGGTGGGATCTCTTGACGTGTCCGTGGGTCTGGCTTCAATCATGCTGTTCGTTTCACGGAGGAAGTCGGCCACATCATGAACGGGCGTTCGTTGAGACAGTTCAGCGCCCACGGCGGGTAGACGATCGAACGGTGAACGACGTTCTGCCTGTCCGTGCGGCGGCGTCCGAGTCCTCATCCGTGGCGGCGGGGTGCCCGGGACCAGCGTTCCGTAGCCAGAATGTGCGTTTCTCGGCGTCGACGAGATGCCAGAGCCGCCCGCCGCTGGTGACGTCGTACTGGCATTGCTCCATGTCGACGCCGCGGTGCTCGCCGCTGGCGAGGCGACCTTTGAGTCGGTGCAGGCGGCCAGCCTAAACGCCGACGATCGATGTCTCGCGGTTGAGTGTGTCAGCCGATGGATTCCCGTCTTGTAACCAAGCTGCGGTAGGTGTGTCCGGCCGAGTAACCCACGCCGAACGTGCACGCACTGCGATTTCTGCCGCCGCCGACATTGAGTACCAGATTCGCGATCTGCCGCTGATCGGCGAGGCCCACGCGGCCGACGTTTGACCGCGGCGGGTCTTAGCCCGAATGGCCGTTGCTGCCGGGGCTGCCGTCGCTGCCTTGGCTGCCAGTGCCGCTGCTGTAGCCACCCGTACCGCCGTGGCCGCCGTGGCCGCCGGGACCGCCGGTACCGCCGGTACCCTCCGACCCGGGTGGGCCGCCGTTGCCGCCGTCGCCACCGTTGCCGCCGTTGCCGCCGTTGCCGGTGGTGTAGCCGCCGGTGCCGCCGATGCCGCCGCCGCCGCCTGCACCGCCCCGGCCACCGTCGCCGTTGTGCCCGAGGGTACCGCTGCCAGCTAGGGTGCGGCCGGCGTCGCCGCCGGTGCCGCCGGTGGCACCGTCCGCACCGGTGCCGCCGGTGCCGCCGTCACCGGTGCCGTCGTAACCGTTGCCGCCGGTGCCACCGGCGCCGCCCGTACCACCAGTGCCTCCGTTGCCGCCGGCCCCAGCCGCGCCGGCCACAGACCCGCCGTTGCCGCCGTTGCCGCCGTTGCCGCCGACCGTGCCGGGCACACCTGTGCCGCCGGTGCCGCCGGTGGGGTCGGTGGAGGTGCCCGTGGTACCGCCGTCACCGGCGATGCCGTTGTAACCGCTGCCGCCGTCACCGCCGGCGCCGCCGTTGCCGACCTCGCCGCCGTTGCCGCCGTTGCCGCCGTTGCCGCCTGGAGTACCCGCCGTCAACGAGTTTTTGCCGTTGCCGCCGTTGCCGCCGTTGCCGGTGCCGACGGCGTCCCTTCCGCTGGTGCCGTTGGCGCCACTGGGAGCCTCGGTGTGCCCGTTTCCGCTGATACCTCCCTTGCCGCCCGTTCCAGGCGTACCGGTGCCGGGGTTGCCGCCGTCGCCGCCATCGCTGCCGTCGGGATGGGCGGTGGTGCCGTCGGCGCCGTTGCCGCCGTTGCCGCCGACGGCGGCGTTGCCACCGTCGCCGCCGGTCCCACCGGCACCGTCGGTGCCGGCCTCGCCGTTCACGGCCGTACCGGCCGTACCGCCGTCGCCGCCGTTTCCGCCGTCGCCGCCGTCACAGTTGCAGCCGTTGCCGCCGTCGCCGCCGTTTGCGGTGGGGGTGTTCGAGTTCCAGCCGTTGCCGCCGTTGCCGGCGTGGCCGCCGTTTCCACCGTCGCCGCCGGTACCGCCGTCGCCGGCGTTTCCGGAGGTCGTGCCGCCGTCGCCGCCGTCGCCGCCGTTGCCGCCGTTGCCGCCGTTGCCGCCGGGGCCCGAGCCCTCACCGCCGTCGGGGTTGCTTGCGGTGCCGTTGGCGCCGGTGGTGCCGTCGGTGCCGGGCAGGCCCTTGCCGCCGTCGCCGCCGTTGCCGCCGTTGCCGACCGATCCGCCGTTGCCGCCGCTGCCGCCGTCGTAGCCATCCGGGTGATCGGTGTTGCCGTTGCCGCCGTTGCCGCCGTCGCCGCCGTTGCCGCCACTGGTGGCCGGCTGGCCGTTGGCGCCGTCGCCGCCCGCGGTCCCGCCGCCGCCCGCGGTGGTGCCGGCTGCGCCACCCTTGCCGCCGGTGCCAGCCGCTGCGCTCGGGTTGCCGCCGTTGCCGCCGTTGCCGCCGTCGCCGTCGGGGTTGTTTGCGCCGTTGCCGCCGTTGCCGCCCTTGCCAGCGTTGCCGGCATTGCCGCCCTGGCCGCCGTCACCGTTGGTGCCGGTGTGGCCGCTGAGCGACGTGCCGGCGTTGCCGCCGGCACCGCCGGCGCCGCCGTCACCGGCGGTACCGCCGCCGTTACCGCCGGCGCCGCCGTTACCGCTGTTCTGACTCATGCTGGTGGGGCTGTAGCCGTTGCCGCCGTTGCCGGCGCTGCCGCCCTGGCCGCCGGCGCCGCCGTTGCCGCCGTCGCCGCCGTGGTTAGTGTCCAGCGAGCCACCGGTGCCGCCGTTGCCCCCAGCGCCGCCGGCGCTGCCGCTACCGGCGGTTCCGCCTCCGTCGTAGCCGTCAGGGTGCTCCGCGGTGCCGTTGGCGCCGTCGGTGCCGCTGGCCCCCTCGGCGCCGTCACCGCCGGTGCCGCCGTTGCCGCCGTTGCCATGGTCGCCGCCGTCGCCGCCGTTGCCGCCGGCGCCGCCGGCCTCGCTGGAGCTGTTGGAGTCGAAGCCGTTGCCGCCGTTGCCGCCGTTGCCGCCGGTGCCGTCACTACCGGTGCCACCGTCATTGCCGGCGTGTCCGGTGCCAGCGGCGCCACCAGTGCCCGCGGCGCCGCCGTCGCCGCGGGTGCCGCCGTCGCCGACGTTGCCGCCCTTGCCGCCGTCACTTCCGGCGAAGTGGGTTGAAGTGCCGTGAGCGCCGTTGCCGCCGTTGCCGGCATTGCCGCCGTCGGCGCCGTTGCCGCCGTCGCCACCGTCGCCGTTGGCGCCGGCGGTGCTTCCGTGGCCACCGCCGCCGCCGCTACCGCCGGTACCGCCGGTACCGCCGTTGCCGCCGTTGCCGCCGTTGCCGCCGTTGTCGGCGGGGTTGGTGGAGTTGGCGCCATCGGTGCCGTCGGTGCCGGTGGCGCCGTTGCCGCCGGCACCACCGTGGCCGCCGTTG
The DNA here is from genome assembly GCF_057473765.1 of Mycobacterium sp. TH-M106. Lineage (NCBI taxonomy): Bacteria > Bacillati > Actinomycetota > Actinomycetes > Mycobacteriales > Mycobacteriaceae > Mycobacterium > Mycobacterium sp. TH-M106. The sequence continues at coordinate 7,918 of NZ_JBYCLE010000155.1, forward strand.
CCGCCGACACCCTGGATGCCGGCGCTGCCGACGTGGCCGTCAGCGGCTCGGTCGACTCCGGCGCCGTTCAAACCGCCTTGACCGGCGGTACCGGCCGTGCCGCCGGCACCGCCGTCACCGCCGGCGCCGGCGTCGCCGCCGTCGCCGCCGCTGGCCCCGGCAGCCGTCGGCGAGAACCCGTTGCCGCCGTTGCCGCCGTTGCCGCCTGTGCCACCTTCGCCGCCGTTGCCGGCGTTGCCGCCGACACCGCCGGCACCCACCGTGCCGTCGGTGCTGCCGGTGCCGGCCGCGCCACCGCGCCCGCCGGCGCCGCCGTTGCCGCCAACCTGACCCGCGGTGCCGGTATGGCCTGCGGTACCGTTCGTACCGTCGATGCTGGTAGAGGTGCCGGCACTGCCGTTGCTGCCGTTGCCCCCGGTGCTACCTTCGCCACCGTTGGCGCCGTCGCCGCCGGCACCGGCGTGGCCGCCGTCACCGCCGACACCTTCCGTGCCGGCGGTGCCGGACAACGACCCAGCAGTCCCACCGGCCCCAGCGTCGCCGCCGGCGCCGCCGTTGCCGCCGGCACCGCCGTTGCCGTCTCCGCCGTCCGCGAAACTGCCAGTGGATCCGGTCGCGCCGGTGCCGCCGGCGCCGCCATCGCCGCCGGTGCCGCCGTTACCGAACAACACACCGCCGTTGCCGCCGACGCCGCCGTCGGCACCGTTGGTTCCGGACGCCCCGGCCACAGTGCCGGAGGCGGCGTCATAGCCTGCGCCGCCGGTGCCGCCGTTGCCGCCCCAACCGACCGCGCCGGTAGCGAAGATGTCGTCGGGTTTGCCGTCGTCGGCGGTGCTGGCAGCGCTGCCGCCGTTGCCGCCGTGACCGGCAGCCACGACCTGGCCGTCGTGCAGGTACGCGGCGCCGCCGTCGCCGCCGTTGCCGCCGACACCCCACGCCTCGCCGCCGGCCCCGCCGTTACCACCGGCGGCGCCCAAGCCGCCGTCGCCGCCGGCCCCGCCGTCGCCGAACCCGCCGGCGTTCCCACCATCACCACCGGCCACACCCGGATCGTGGGCAGCGTCGAACCCGGCCCCGCCGTCGCCGAAGAACAACCCACCACCTTGACCGGCACCGCCGTCCACATTCTCCAGCCCAGTGGCGCCGTTGCAGATCAGGCCACATGTGTCGATGCCCTGCGATGAAGCCAGCTGGGCAAACACGTTGTTCACCGGGGCGAGCGGGCCCTCAAGAGCATCTGCGATCTTCACCAAGTCTGCATTGAGCGGCGTCCAGATGTCGGTCAGCAGGAACTCACTAAGAGAACTCGACGCGACCGACCCAGCCGACCCGGCTGCCCCGTCGCCGAACAGGGCCGCACCGGCCGAGGCGGACAGGCTGCCGAGATCGCCGGACAGGCTGCCCCAATCACTGGGGTCGAGCAGGTTAGTGATCAGGTTCACGATCACGTCGTCGACATCAGCGTGCGCCGACGGCGCCGCGGCCAGTGGTGTCATCCCGAATGCCAAAAACGCCCCCACCGCGGTGCCGGCGCCCACCGCGAGACGACGCGGCCGGCGGAGTCGCTGTGCCACATGCATCGGGGTGTTGGCCTTCGCACGACCGGAACCGGGGTTAAGGATGAAATCCATCTGGGTTCAGCACCTTCCATATACGCCGAATGGAGCCGAATGGAAAGGTCACCTTCGGCTGGTCGGCACCGACTATCCAGCACTGCGAATCTGAGCGCATCGGGTAAAACACGTGAATAAATCTGCTACGTTGCGTCTGAGCGCGTCCGGGAAAACACGGAGACGACGCGGGGCGCCTGGTAGTATCCACAATTCCATTGGGGGATTCACCTACGATGACGTTGTTGTCCGGCTGCTGGCCGGCGGGTTGCGCAGCAGGCCCTGCATGAGAGGCCCGTCGGTGAACTCGGGTGGGTTGGGCGGGCTGCCCGCCGGAACGGTGACGGTGTTGCTGGCCGACGCCGGGGACTCGGCTCAGCCTTTGCCGTTCGGGCCAGAGTATGCGGCGCACCTTGGTGCGGCTGTGGATTGCACTCAGGCCGAGCTGGTGGCCGCTCGTGGCGGGTTGGGGCCGGTGGAGCGGGCTGGCGGAAAGAGGTTGGTGTTCGCGTTCGCCAGCGCGAGTGATGCGGTGGGGTGCGCTCTTGCGTTGCAGCGGGCGCCGTTGGCGCCGACCCGGCCGCGGATCGCGGTGCACACCGGTGAGGTGTCGCCGGCCGAGCAAGGCCGCTGTAGCGGTCCGGTGATGAGTCTGGCGGGGTGGTTGTGTGATCTGGCCCATGGCGGTCAGACGGTGTTGTCGACGGCGACTGCGCGGTTGGTGGCCGATCGGCTGCCCCCAGATGCCTGGCTGGTCGATCTGGGCAGCTATCGGCTGCCCGGGCGATCGCGTCCGCAGCCGGTGGTGCAGTTGTGCCATCGCGACCTGGTCAACGACTTCCCGCCGCTTCGAACAGAAAAAGCCCTCGTTGAGCGTTGCCTTCCCGCGCAGCTGACAAGTTTTGTGGGGCGCGACGCCGAGCTGGCCGAGCTGCGTCGGCTCGTTGCCGCGAACCGGCTGGTGACGCTGACGGGCGCCGGTGGGGTCGGCAAGAGCCGGTTGGCGCTGCAGCTGGTCGGCGAGGTGGCCGGAGAGTTCGCCGGCGGGGTGTGGTGGGTGGATCTGGCACCGGTTGCCGCCCCAGATCTGGTGGCGTCGCGGGTGGCCCACACGTTGGGCCTGGCTGATCAGCCCGGCCGCTCGGCGACCGATAACCTGATCGGTTACATCGGCGATGCGCAGATGCTGGTGGTGCTGGACAACTGTGAGCATCTGCTCGACGGGTGCGCGCCGCTGGTGGCTTCGCTTTTGGGTGCCTGCGCGGGGTTAAGGATCGTGGCGACCAGTCGCGAAGCGACCGGGGTGGCCGGCGAGGTGACGTGGCTGACACCGCAGCTGTCGCTGGTCGGCGATGCGGTTGGGTTGTTCACCGAGCGGGCCCGGCTGGTGCGGCCTGATTTCACCGGCGCCGGCGATGACGCCGCCCTGGTGGGCGAGATCTGCCGGTGTCTCGACGGGGTGCCGCTGGCAATCGAGCTCGCGGCGACACGGCTGCGCGCGCTGTCGCTGACTGAGATCCTCGACGGTTTGAGCGAGCGGCTGCAGCTGTTGAACGGTGGCCGACGTGCCGTGGTGTCGCGCCATCAGACACTGCGCGCCTCCGAGGATTGGTCGCACGCCTTGTTAAGTGAGCCCGAACAGGTGGTGTTTCGCCGACTGGCGGTCTTTCGGGGCGGATTCGATCGCGACGCCGTTGCCGCGGTTGCCGGCGACGCTGAGCTGCTGCGCTCTCAGACCGTCGCCACACTGGCCCAACTGGTGGACAAATCGCTAGTAGTAGCCGACAGCACCGGGCAGATGACCCGCTACCGGATGTTGGAGACGGTGCGCCAGTACGCGCAGGAGAAACTCGACGAGGCCGACGAGTCCGACACGGTGCGCACCCGCCACCGCGACCACTACACAGCCCGGTTCGCACCCCAGAGGTCGGCCGGTTATCGGTGGGATTTCGAAGAGGCCGACACAGAGTTCGACAACCTCGACGCGGCGTTCACATGGAGCTGCCGACACGGCGACATCCACCTCGCTGCACGGCTGGCGTCATCGCTGCTGCCGCTGTGGATTAACAGCCGAATCGAGGCAGGGCTGGCCTGGTTTAACGCCATTCTCACCGACAGCGTCAACCTCGCACCCGCCGCACGCGCGCATGCGCTCGCCGACAAGACGATCCTGGAGGCTTTGACTGGCATCTATGACCACCTCGATCAAGCCGAGGAAGCGGTGGCGATCGCCCGTGACCTCGATGATCCGGCACTGTTGGGTTGGGCACTGGCCGCCAGCGGATTTACTTGCTCATACAGCCGCCCCGAGATTGCCTTGTCGTACCTGCAGGACGCGATCGACCTCGCCCCCGCACTAGACGACGATTGGCGGTTGGCCCAGATCTATGTGGTGCAGGCCTACTCGGCGTTCGTCGTGGGCGAGCTGGCCACGGTGCGCGACTCCGCAGACAAAGGAGGCGACCTCGCCGAGGCGGTCGGTGACCCGTCGGTTCGACGGATATGCCGCAACTGCAAGGCGTCGGCGCAACTGCTCTACGGCGATCTGGTGAACGCCGCCCTAGGGGCCAGGCAGATGGTGGTCGAGGCCCAAGGGGCCCGCGACCCGTGGTTTAGCGCCTACGGTCTGATGCTCCTGGGCAGAGCCCTTGCCCACCAAGGCGATACCAGCGGTGCGCGCGAGGCGGCCGAAGCCAGCGTTGAGGCCGTTGCCGGCCTCAACGCGTTCTACCGCGCGTGGAGCCTGGGTGGGGTGGTGGACGTGTTGTTAGCCGCCGGGGATGTGTCGGCGGCGCTGGTCGCCAGCAATGCGGCGTGCCAGGCGTGTGCACTGCCCCAACTGCTGGCGATCAACGGCAATCCGGTCGCCAGAGCCGCACTGGCGGCCCGTGATGTGGTCGCGGCGCGCCGTTGGGTCGACGAGGCGCTCGCGCTGGCATCGGGTGTGCATCGGATAACGTTGCTGGAGATTCGTGTTCGGGTTGCCATCGCCGAGGGCGAGGTCGACCAGGCCGAGCGAGACGCTCGTGATGCGTTGGCAGTCGCCGCGGAAACCCAGGCATACCTGTCGGTTCCAGAGCTGATCGAGTGTCTGGCGATGCTGGCCGCCGACGCGGGTAGGCACCGTGAGGCGGCCCGACTGTTCGGCTCGGCGGCGAGTACCCGCGATCGCAGCGCCATGGTGCGCTTTAAGATCTACGATGCCGAGCACACCGCTGCGGTCGAGGCCCTGCGTGATGCGATGGGCCCAACCGACTTCGATAGCCATTGGGCCGAGGGTGCGGCATTGTCGACGGCGGACGCGGTCGCACGCGCGCTGCGAGGCCGCGGTCGACGCAATCGCCCGTCCAGCGGCTGGGCCGCGCTGACCCCCGCCGAGCGCAACGTCGTGCAGCTGGTCGGCGAAGGTCTGCGCAACAAAGACATCGCCGCAAAACTGTTCATCTCGCCACGAACCGTGGAGACCCACCTCAGCAACATCTACGCCAAACTCGGTGTGTCCTCTCGTGTCAAGCTCGTCCAGGAAGCGGCGCGTCATACCTGACCAGCCGGCGCGACGTCGAATGGCGTGACCTCGATACCGCCTTCATCCGCCAAGCGGCTCTGGAGGACTGCGTAGTTATATGTAGTATTGCGTAGGTGTGCGGGTTGATTGGGGTAAGCGGGCCGACTACATCGCAGTGCGGCACGGTATCTCTGCTGTCTGGGCGGATGAAGCAGTCGGCGATCGTCACGCCGTCTGGCAAGTGCCAGACCCGGCCAGTCAGTCAGGGTTGTCGGTTCGAGTGATCGGTTATTCGCCGTTGGCACGGACGGTGCTGACCGTGATCCTGACCTCCGCTGCTGCTGACCCCGATGAACGCCCGGATGGTGATTGGTGGGGCAAATGAGCAGGATTGATGATTTACTCGCGGATGAGGGCGCGCGCGCAGAAGCCTACCCGGGAGGCCCGGCGCCCGATCACGTCACGACGAACCGACCGAACCTGGGTCGCCAGACTGTAGTCTCGGTGCGTTTGGCCGCCGATGAGCACGAACGACTGAGTCAGGCCGCTCGCAAAGCGGGAATGTCGCTATCGACCCTGATCCGGGTGTGGGCTGTCGATCGGCTACACGCCGAAGACCACGGCGAATCAGGGACCGTTGCCGAACGTCTGACACGGCTCGAACGCGAAGTCTTCAGGCGGCCAGCCTAAACGCCGACGATCGATGTCTGAGTGTGTGGGGCGCGTGATCGACGAGTCCAGCGTCATACCTGACCAGCCGCATCACCACGATGCCGGAGAACACCAGCGAGCCAGCGGTGCAACCTTCACGTACTATATACGTACCGAAAATATGTACCGACGTACAAGGGGGAATATGCCATGAGCATCAGCGCAAGTGAGGCCCGACAGCGGTTGTTTCCGCTGATCGCACAGGTCAACGGCGATCACCAACCAGTACGCATCAGCTCGAAAGCCGGCGATGCGGTTCTGATGTCCGCCGACGACTACGACTCGTGGCAGGAAACTGTCTACCTGCTGCGCTCTCCGGAGAATGCCAGGCGCCTGATGGCAGCCGTCGCACGGGACAAGGCCAGACCCTCTGCGCTCACCAAGTCCATGGACGAGCTGCGGGAGCTGGCCGGCGGCGAGCAGTGAGGAGCATCCACTTCGACTCCGACGCCTGGGAAGACTTCCTCTACTGGCTGGCCTCCGACCGCAAGACAGCGCGACGGATTACCCGCCTCATCGGAGAGATCCAGCGCGATCCCTTCAGCGGGATCGGCAAACCGGAACCGCTGCGGGGAGAACTGTCGGGATACTGGTCCCGCCGGATCGACGACGAGCATCGGCTGGTGTATCGAGTCGACGACAAGGAAATCAAGATTCTGAAGGCCCGCTACCACTACTAAGGACGATTGAACCACGCCGCTGTTAGCTCCCTGCGCCGCGCCACGACAGCGCTTCCAACGCCACCGCGACATGCACGCTCGTCTCTTCCAATAACCGTGGCAGCAGCTCATCGGCACGAGCGAGTCTGCGCAGCAGGGTGTTTCGGTGCGTGAACAGACGAGCGGCTGCTCGTGAGGAATTGCACTGTTCACGAACGAAGGTCAGGACAGTCCGCTGGAGTTCCGCACTGGCCGACTCGAAGTCGCCGAGCGTGTGTTTGATGAACCGGTTCGCTCGCTCCGGATCAGCGGTGACCAGCGCGACGAGCTCGAGATCGGCGAAGCAGGCGACCCGTTGGGTGGAGCCGAGCCGCGCCATGGTGCGTTGAGTGGTGATCGCGTCGAGGTGGCTGGTGCGAAAGCCCTCGACCCCGACCGCCGTGGGCCCGACCGCGATCCGCACGCCCGGCAGCTGAGTCACCGCGGCGGCGACGCCGGCCAGGTCCGGCCCGTCGGCACCGGGCAGCCACAGCCATCGGGTGGCGGCACTGGGCAGCAGCGACAACGATCGGCGTCCGTCGACGGTGTGCGTCAACGCCTCGGCGGCACGGTCCAGATCGGCCAGATTGGTGTTCGATTCGTCGCCCCAGATCACGGCTGCGGTGTGAGCTTGCCCGAGGCGGTAACCGAGTCGGCTCTCGGCGTGTGATCGGGTGATCGGCGCGCCGTCGAGGATCAGTGCGACGACCTCCCGGCGTTCGGCGTGGGTTCCGCGGGTGAGCTCGTTGCGTTCGAGCTGCATCTGGTGGCGGATCTCGGTGATGGTGGCATCGATGAACGACGTGATCGAGCGTTCCGATACGGCGAGCAGCTCGCGCAGTTCGCCAGGATCCGACGTCAACGCGAAAGCGGTCTTCATCCAGAACCGCCATGCCACGTTCTGTGCGATCCGGTAGCCATCCACCGCCGCGGACTCGTCCAGGCCGCGGCGAACCGCGTCGCGGACGACGGCGAGCGGCTCCGCTCCGATATTGGCCGGCACCGGCTCACCGGGGTGACTGATGTTGGCGGCCGCCCAGTGCAA
>NZ_JBYCLE010000156.1:0-4363 GCF_057473765.1 Mycobacterium sp. TH-M106
TCCGCCCGAAGGTGGTCTTGGCCTCGTAGAGTCCGTAGTCGATGTCGGCGCGCAGCGTGTGCAGCGGGACCCGACCCTCACGGTAGAACTCCGAGCGGCTCATCTCCGCGCCGCCGAGACGTCCCGAGCACTGCACCCGGATGCCTTTGACGTTGGCCTGCCGCATTGCCGATTGGATGGCCTTGCGCATCGCCCGGCGGAACGCCACCCGGTTACTCAGCTGCTCGGCGACGCCTTGTGCCACCAACTGCGCCTGCGACTCAGGATTTTTCACCTCGAGGATGTTGAGCTGAACCTGCTTGCCGGTCAACTTCTCCAGATCCGCACGGATGCGGTCGGCTTCGGTGCCGCGGCGGCCGATCACAATACCCGGCCGGGCGGTGTGGATATCCACCCGGACCCGGTCGCGGGTCCGCTCGATCTCCACATCTGCGATGCCCGCGCGTTCCAAACCGGTCGACAACAGCCGGCGGATCGCGACGTCCTCCTTGACGTACTCGGCGTATTGCTTGTCGGCATACCAGCGAGACTTCCAGTCGGTGGTGATGCCCAGCCGGAAACCGTGCGGGTTGATCTTCTGGCCCACTATTGCGAGCCTCCCTTCGCTTCAGAAGTCTCAGACGCCTTCTTGGCCGGCGCCTTCTTGGCCGGCGCCTTCTTGGCCGGCGCCTTCTTGGCCGGCGCCTTCTTGGCCGGCGCCTCTGCCGCAGGCGCCTCTGCCGCAGGCGCCTTTGCCGCAGGCGCCTCCTTGGCCGGCGCCTCTGCCGCAGACGCCTTCTTGGCCGGCGCCTCTGCCGCAGACGCCTCCTTGGCCGGCGCCTTCTTGGCGGCGGCAGCCTTGCTGGCCTGTGCCCGAAGCGCCCGAGCCGCGCTCGCCGACCCGGAGACACGCCGCTGCTTCACCGGCCTACTCTCCAGCACCACGGTGATGTGACTGGTGCGGCGGCGAATCCGGAAAGCGCGCCCTTGCGCTCGCGGCCTGATCCGCTTGGCCGTCGGGCCCTCGTCGGCATAGAGGGTGGCCACTACCAGCGTCGTCGGATCCAGCCCATTGTTGTTTTCGGCGTTGGCCGCAGCGCTCGCGATAGCTTTGGCCACCGGAAGGCTTGCCGACTGCGGTGCCCAGCGCAGGATGTCCAACGCTTCGGCCACGGGCTTGCCGCGCACCAGGTCGATCACCCTGCGCGCCTTGCTGGCTGATACCCGCACAAAGCGCGCTTTGGCGACCGCCGACGGATATTCAGTGGTAACGCTCACCGCCGCTTAGCCTTCCGGTCGTCTTTGATGTGCCCCTTGAAGGTACGCGTCGGGGCGAATTCGCCGAGCTTGTGCCCGACCATCGATTCGGTGACGAACACCGGTACATGCTTGCGGCCGTCGTGGACGGCGAACGTGTGCCCGACGAAGTCCGGTGTGATGGTCGACCGACGCGACCACGTCTTGATGACCTGCTTGGTGTTCTTCTCGTTCTGCGCGTCGACCTTCTTCAGCAGATGGTCGTCGACGAACGGACCTTTCTTGAGGCTGCGTGGCATGCCTACATCTCCTCCGCTTCCTACCGGTGCTTCTTGCCGGTGCGCCGGCGTCGGACGATGAGCTTGTCGCTGGGCTTGTGCCGCCGCCGTGTTCGACCCTCGGGCCGGCCCCACGGGCTGACCGGGTGCCGGCCGCCTGAACTCTTGCCCTCACCACCGCCGTGCGGGTGGTCGACGGGGTTCATCGCCACGCCGCGCACCGACGGCCGATTGCCCTTCCACCGCGTCCGGCCAGCCTTGCCCCAGTTGATGTTGGCCTGCTCGGCGTTGCCCACCTCGCCTACGCTGGCACGACAGCGCACGTCGATGCGCCGAATCTCACCGGACGGCATACGCAATGACGCGTAACTGCCCTCTTTGCCCAGCAATTGGATGCTGGACCCCGCTGAGCGGGCCAGCTTGGCGCCACCGCCCGGCCGCAACTCCACCGCATGGATGAGGGTGCCGGCCGGGATGTTGCGCAGCGGCAGGTTGTTGCCCGGCTTGATGTCGGCATTGGGACCGGACTCCACCATATCGCCCTGCGAAAGACCCTGCGGCGCAATGATGTAGCGCTTCTCACCGTCGAGGTAATGAAGCAGCGCAATCCGTGCCGTGCGGTTGGGGTCGTATTCGATGTGTGCGACCCTCGCGTTGACACCGTCTTTGTCGTTGCGCCGGAAGTCGATCACCCGGTAGGCGCGCTTGTGCCCGCCGCCCTTGTGCCGGGTGGTGATCCTACCGTGCGCATTGCGTCCACCCCGGCCATGCAGCGGTCGCACCAGCGATTTTTCCGGCGTAGAACGCGTGATCTCGGCGAAATCGGAGACGCTGGCACCGCGACGGCCGGGTGTCGTCGGCTTGTACTTGCGAATTCCCATGTCTGCTAAGTCTTTCTCTCGCGTCGGCTACGCCGGTTCTGCGAACAGGTCGATCGGCTTACTGCCGGGTGCCAGGGTCACGATGGCTCGCTTGGTGTCCTTGCGCTTGCCGTATCCGGTCCGGGTGCGCTTCCGTTTGCCCGGCCGGTTAGCGGTGTTCACCGAGGTCACCTTGACCGAAAAGATCTTTTCGATCGCGATCTTGATCTGCGTCTTGTTCGAGTTCGGGTGCACGATGAAGGTGTAGGTGTTCCCTTCTATCAGCCCGTAGGATTTCTCCGAGATCACCGGGGCGATGATGATGTCGCGGGGATCGGTCACCGTTGCCATTTACGACGAAACCCCTTCCGTGTCTTCAGCGCCGCGCGAGCCCGTGCGGGCGGCTGTTATGTAGGCATCCAGCGCCTCGACGGAGAACACCACGTCGTCGGCGCGCAGCACGTCATGCGTGTTGAGCTGGTCGGGCGCCAGAATGTGCACTCCGGGCAGGTTGCGTACACTCTTCGCGCCGGTTTCGTCGCTGCGCCCGATGACCACCAGCACCTGCTTGCGATCGGTCAGTGTGCCGAGAAACGCCTTGGCGCTCTTGGTCGACGGGGTCTGGCCCGCCACCAGTTCGGTGATCGCGTGGATACGCCCGTTGCGTGCACGATCCGACAGTGCACCGCGCAGCGCGGCGACGATCATCTTCTTCGGGGTCCGCTGGCTGTAGTCGCGCGGTTTCGGGCCGTGCGACACACCGCCGCCGGTGAACTGCGGAGCGCGGATCGAACCTTGCCGCGCGCGGCCGGTGCCCTTCTGCCGGTACGGCTTGCGGCCACCGCCACGCACCTCGCCGCGGGTCTTCGTCGAGTGCGTGCCCTGCCGGCCCGCGGCCAGCTGGGCGGTCACCACCTGATGCATCAACGCGATATTGGCGGGGACGTCGAACAGCTCGGCCGGCAATTCGATCGAGCCACTCTTCTTGCCATCCGGGGCCTTGACGTCAATTGTGATGCCAGCCATTACTTCTCACCCTTTTTGATTGCGCTGCGAACCAGCACCAGCCCACCGTTGCGTCCCGGGATAGCACCCTTGATCAGCAGCACACCGTTCTCCGCATCGACCTTGTGCACCAGGAGGTTTTGCGTGGTGACGCGGTCGTTGCCCATCCGGCCCGACATCCGGGTTCCCTTGAACACCCGGCCGGGAGTTGAGCAGCCGCCGATAGAACCCGGCCGGCGGTGCACAGCCTGTACGCCGTGGCCGGCACCCTGGCCGGCAAAGCCGTGCCGTTTCATCGTGCCGGCGTAGCCCTTGCCCCTGGACGTGCCGGTCACGTCGACGTAGCTTCCGTCGGTGAAGATCTCCGCGGTCAGCTCCTGGCCGACGTGATAGCCCGCGGCTGCCGCTTCGTCGTCGAGGCGCAACTCGGCCAGGTGCCGGCGCGGATTGACTCCCGCCGCAGCGTATTGACCAGTCAGCGGCTTGTTCACCTTGCGCGGGCTGATCTCGCCGTAGGCCAGTTGCACAGCGCTGTAGCCGTCGCGCTCCGGCGTACGAATGCGCGTCACCACGTTGGGTCCGGCTTTGACCACCGTCACCGGCACAACTCGGTTGTTCTCGTCGAACACCTGCGTCATGCCCAGCTTGGTACCCAGAATGCCATTACGTGCCATGGTTGTGCAGCGCTCCTACCGGGTTGCTATTGGATATTGACGTCGACGCTGGCCGGCAGATCGATGCGCATCAGGGCGTCAACGGTCTTCGGAGTGGGATCGAGGATGTCGATCAGCCTTTTGTGGGTGCGCATCTCGAAGTGCTCCCGCGAGTCCTTGTACTTATGCGGGGACCGGATGACGCAGTACACGTTCTTCTCGGTCGGCAACGGTACCGGACCCACCACGCTGGCACCGGTGCGGGTGACCGTCTCGACGATCTTGCGCGCCGAGGCGTCAATGGCCTCATGGTCGTAGGCCTTGAGCCTGA
>NZ_JBYCLE010000157.1:0-2353 GCF_057473765.1 Mycobacterium sp. TH-M106
ATCTGGCCACCGAACTCGAAGTCCTCACCGTCCAAGCCCTCAAACAGGCCGAAGGATGGGGGAGCTAAAACGCGACCGAGAAGTGCGGAAAGTCAGAGACGATTTTGCGGATGTGCGATTTTATGCATGCTCGCCGCGGGTGCCGGGCGCAAGCCGGCGCGCCGAAACCAGAAATGCAGTGTGGCCGCGCATGGTGTGCTGCGGGCGCACCGCGAGCCCGACGACGTGCCAACCGCGCTGCAGCGTCTCCCACGCCCGCGGTTCGGTCCAGCACCGCTGCTCGCGCAGCGCTTCGACAATTCGCGACAACTGGGTGGTGGTGGCGACATAGACCACCAGCACACCGCCGGCGACCAACAGTCGCGAGACGGCGTCAAGCACCTCCCACGGCGCCAGCATGTCCAGCACCGCCCGGTCGACCTGTCCGGCGCCCGGGTCGGCGTCTGCGATGTCACCGACGATCAGCTGCCAGTTCTCCGGCGGGCGGCCGACGAAGGTCTCCACGTTGCGGCGGGCGTGCTCGGCGTGGTCGGGGCGAACCTCGTAGGAGATCACTCGCCCGTCCGGCCCCACCGCGCGCAGCAGCGAACAGGTCAGAGCCCCCGAGCCGGCGCCGGCCTCCAGCACCCGGGCGCCGGGGAAGATGTCGCCCTCGTGGACGATCTGGGCGGCGTCTTTGGGGTAGATGACCTGCGCCCCGCGCGGCATCGACATCACGTAGTCGACCAGCAGCGGACGCAGCACCAAGAACGGGTCACCGCCAGTGGATCTGACCACGCTGCCCTCCGCGAGTCCGATCACCGCATCGTGGCTGATCGCACCGCGATGGGTGTGAAACTCCGCCCCGGCGACAAGCAGCATCGTGTAACGCCGACCTTTTCGATCGGTGAGTTGAACACGATCGCCCAAGGCGAACGGGCCGAACCCGGACACAGCCGTCTAGCCTGCCAGCAGACACGCCGGAAACGTGCGCGGGGTTGTCGGGCCCCACTCGTAGGCTGCCGGGTATGAGCGACGCGTCGGCAGCACCGGTCTCCAGCGGCATGGCGTTGTCGCCGTCGCGGGCGGCGGATTTCAAACAATGCCCGCTGCTGTACCGTTTCCGGGCTATCGACCGCCTGCCGGAACAGCCGTCGGTCGCGCAACTGCGTGGCTCGGTGGTGCATGCGGCGCTGCAGCGGCTCTATGCGCTGCCGGCGCCGCAACGAAGCCCGGACAAAGCCCAGGATCTGGTCGCCCCGGCCTGGGACGAGCTGATCGCCGGCGAACCCGACCTGGGTGTCGAGCTGGATTCCGGGCAGCGCGACCAACTGCTGGCCGAAGCGCGAGCACTGCTGTCGGGCTACTACCGGCTGGAGGATCCGCGCAGGTTCTCCCCCGAGAGCTGCGAGCAGCGAGTGGAGGTGGAACTGGCCGACGGCACCCGGCTGCGGGGATTCGTCGACCGGATAGACGTCGGCGCAGGCGGAGAACTGCGGGTAGTCGATTACAAAACCGGCAAGGCGCCGCCGACCGCGCAGGCATCCGGTGAGCTCCGGGCCCTGTTTCAGATGAAGTTCTACGCGCTGGTGCTGCTGCGGTCCCGCGGAGTGCTGCCGACCCGGCTGCGGTTGATCTACCTGGCCGACGGCCAGCTGTTGGACTACTCCCCCGACCATGCCGAGCTGCTGCGTTTCGAAAAGACGCTGACGGCGATCTGGCGGGCGATCCGATCCGCTGGCACGACGGGTGATTTTCGGCCCCAGCCGTCGCGGCTGTGTGACTGGTGCGCCCACCGCGCGCACTGCCCGGCGTTCGGCGGCACTCCCCCGCCTTACCCCGGCTGGCCAGTCGACCCGGCGGCATGACCGGCTGTGAGCCCCGTCGACTCGGCACAGCCGACGCCGCGGAACCTCGGCGCAGACCCTGTTGGTACAGCGACGTCTCAGATAATGGCCGCCAGTGCGGCGATCCCGAATCCGCCCAGCAGCGCGACGGCATCTTCGAGCAGCGCGACCGGCAGGTCGTGGTCGTCGTTGGCAGCAGCCAGGCGCTTGCGTGCCTCATAGCCGCCCAGCGTGCCCAGCACCGCTCCGATGATGCCGGCACCGAGCGCGCTCCAGGTGTAACCCCACGCCGTGCCGATGACCGCACCCGCAAACGCGCCCAGGACGATCCGGGCACCGAACGACACCGAGGCGGTGCGGCTGGGTGCGCCGGGCCGCAGGTCGGCGACCAGTTCGACGACCGCCAGGATGGTCAGGACGGCGACCGTCACCGGATGAGAAGCCCTATGTCAAGCCACCGCGTCTTGGGTCGTGATGAATCGTTGGAGTGCTCGGTGTTTGGTGGGGTCGTAGGGGACGTTGTCTTG
>NZ_JBYCLE010000158.1:0-5013 GCF_057473765.1 Mycobacterium sp. TH-M106
GTGTTGCGGATGTCCTCCGGCAGGTCGTCCCAGGTTTGGGCCTGCGCCTCGGTGGACCGGACGAAGTACTTGATGTTGTCGAAGTCGATGCCGCTGAGGTCGGACCCCCACGTCGGCATCGGCTTGCGCTCGAAGATGCGCAACGCCTTCAGCCGGCTTTCCAGCATCCACTCCGGCTCGTTCTTTTTGGCCGAGATGTCACGCACGACGGCTTCGGACAGCCCGCGCTGCGCGCTGGCGCCGGCGACATCGGAGTCCGCCCAGCCATACTCGTAGCGGCCCAGCGAGTTAATCGTCTCGCCCTGGGTCGGCGGCGAGGCGACGGCGGCCTCTGGCGTGAGAGTCATGTCGACGCTCCTTCGGTGCTCGTGGTGGCTTCGGCGCGGGCTGTGCGCCGAAGGTCAATCGGTGCTGCTGGTGGCGTTTGTCGGTGGTATCTGGGTAGTGCAGACATAGCCTCCGTCGGCGATGGTGCCCAGCCGCTGGACGTGGGTGCCGAGCACCTCGGCCATGGCCTGGCCTTCGGCCTGGCACAGCTCGGGAAATTCCTTGGCGACGTCGGCCACCGGGCAGTGATGTTGAAGAATCTGGACCCCGTACACCGGCCCGTCCAGCCGAGCGGTGGTAGCCGCGTACCCGGCTTTGGTCAACGCGACCGTGATCCGCTCCGCGGTCGTCTCGAGATCGGCGTCGTCGCTGCCGTCGACCGGTCTGACGCCGGCGAGGATGGTGTCGATCCGGCGCCGTGCGAACGCGCAGACCGCGTCCTCGCCACCGATCTCACGCAACTGGTGCATCGCCGCCAACGCCAGGTCGTCGTAGCGATGGGCCAGCTTGCCGTGGCCGGCCGCGGTGAGCCAGTAGCGCTTCGCCGGCCGTCCGCGCCCCACCTGCTCGCAGGCTTCGGCCGCGTGCGCCTCGGCGTCACCGATCTCGATCAGCGCGTCCAAGTGACGCCGGACACCGGCAGCCGACAAGCCCAGGCGGCTGCCGATCTCGCCGGCGGTGATGGGCCCGGATTCCATCAGCAGCTGCACGACCGCGTTGCGGGTACCGCCCTCGCGGGCCGCGTGCGCGGCAGCTGCCTGCCGTTCGTCCACCACAGCTGCACCGCCGGGGCGCGCCCCGGCGGCTTCGACCGTGGACTTCAGCCCGGCTCCGATTTTCACAACACCAGTGTGACGCAATTCCGGTGATCGGTCCAGGCGGGCCGGCCCGAAATCACCACCGGATCAGAGTTGCGCTGGTCACACCGTTACACCTGACAACCACCCGGTTACGGTGCTTCACGCTGCTTTACGCTGCTTTAATGGCAGCGCGCCAACATCCGCTGAGCACCTCGATTGCCCGCTGGCATGGCGACGAGCGGACCGTGGGCTCACCGCTCAACGACGCCGAACTGGTCGTCCTGCGGCGCATCCGGCTGTTCGGCGCCGCCGGCACCGTCCTGATGGCGATCGGCGCGCTGGGCGCGGGCGCCAGGCCGGTGGTGCAGGACCCCACGTTCGGAATTCGACTGCTCAACCTGCCGTCCCGGCTGCAGACCGTGTCGTTGACAATGACCACCACCGGGGCGGTGATGATGGCGCTGGGCTGGCTGATGCTGGGCAGGTTCGCGTTGGGCTCCCGGCGCATGTCGCGAAGCCAACTTGACCACACCCTGCTGCTGTGGATGTTGCCGCTGCTGGTGGCGCCGCCGATGTACAGCAAGGATGTGTACTCCTACCTGGCGCAGAGCCAGATCGCCCGGCTGGGCCTGGATCCCTACCGGGTGGGACCCGCGTCGGCGCTGGGCCTCGACCACGTATTCACCCTCTCGGTGCCCAGCTTGTGGCGAGAGACCCCGGCGCCCTACGGGCCGCTGTTTCTGTGGATCGGCCGTGGAATCTCGGCGCTCACCGGCGAGAACATTGTGGCAGCGGTGCTTTGCCACCGAGTGGTGGTGCTGATCGGGGTGGGCCTGATCGTGTGGGCCACGCCGCGGTTGGCAGGGCGCTGCGGGGTGGCCGAGGTCAACGCACTGTGGCTGGGAGCGGCCAACCCACTGCTGCTCATGCACCTGGTTGCGGGCATCCACAACGAGGCGTTGATGCTCGGGCTGATGCTGACCGGCACCGAGTTCGCGCTGCGTGGAATCACCTCTTCACGATCGCTGGTGCCCATCTGGCAGGCGGGTTGGCAGGCCGTCTGGCAGACCTTAGTGCGTCCGGTCCGGTGGCGGGACTGGGCGCCGCTGGCCGAACTGCTGGCAGGCGTGGTGCTGATCACGATGTCGTCGCAGGTGAAGTTGCCCTCGCTGCTGGCCCTGGGTTTTGTCGCGATGGCACTGGCTCGGCGCTGGGGCGGCAGGCTGCCGGGGTTCCTGCTGGGCAGTGGCGTGACGGTGGGGTTGGCGCTAGCGGTGATGGTCGTCATTGGTTCGGCCAGCGGGCTCGGATTCGGCTGGATCTACACCCTGGGCACCGCCAACGTCGTGCGAAGTTGGATGTCGCCGCCGACGCTACTGGCGCTCGGCACCGGGCAGGCGGGAATCTTGCTGGGCTTGGGCGACCACACCACCGCGGTGCTGTCGCTGACTCGCAGCATCGGCGTGTTGATCATCGCGGTGCTGGTCAGCTGGCTGCTGCTGGTGGTGCTGCGTGGGCGGTTGCATCCGGTCGGCGGGCTCGGGGTCACCCTGGCGGTCACGGTCCTGCTGTTTCCGGTGGTACAACCCTGGTATCTGCTGTGGGCGATCATCCCGCTGGCCGCGTGGGCAACCCGCCCGGGTTTCCGGATCGCGGCGATCTGCGTGACGATCGTGGTGGGGATCTTCGGCCCGACCGCCAACGGCGACCGGTTTGCGCTGTTTCAGATTGTGGACGCCACCCTGGCCAGCACCGTCACGGTGCTGGTCTTGATCGCGCTGACCCGCACCCACCTGCCCTGGCGTGATTTTCACATCGGACCCACCAAACCCGATGGCGTTCGTGCTGCGGGGTCGGTTCAACCGCCGGTGCAGGTCCGGCCGCCGGCCGCCGTGCCCGGCGCTTACGCTGATTCCCCGTGAGCCCGCCGTTGGACGTCTCGGTGCGGTTGCGCGGCGTGCGCAAACGGTACGGTCCGACAACCGCGGTTGCCGGTCTCGATCTCGAAGTCCACACCGCCGAAGTGTTCGCGTTGCTGGGCCCGAACGGCGCGGGCAAGACGACGACGGTCGAGATGTGCGAGGGCTTCGTGCGCGCCGACGCCGGCACCATCGAGGTGCTGGGGCTGGACCCGGTCTCCGACAACGCGCGACTGCGGACACGCATCGGGGTGATGTTGCAGGGCGGCGGCGCCTACCCTGCCGCGCAGGCCGGTGAGATGCTCAAGCTGGTTGCCGCCTATGCCGCCAACCCTCTGAACCCGCAGTGGCTGCTGGCGACGCTGGGCCTCGCCGACGCCGCGCACACCACCTACCGGCGGCTCTCCGGCGGCCAGCAGCAGCGACTTGCGCTGGCCTGCGCGCTGGTCGGCCGGCCCGAGCTGGTCTTCCTCGACGAGCCAACAGCCGGTCTGGACGCGCACGCCCGGCTGGTGGTGTGGGAGCTGATCGACGCGCTGCGCCGCGACGGCGTGACGGTGGTGCTGACCACCCACCAGCTCAGGGAAGCCGAGGCGTTGGCCGATCGGCTGCTGATCATCGACCATGGCAAGGCGGTGGCTGCCGGCACCCCCGCTGAGCTGACCCGCGTCGGCGCCAAGGGCCAGTTGCGGTTCACCGCGCCGCCCCGGCTTGACCTGTCGCTGCTGGCGGCGGCGTTGCCCGAGGGTTACACCGCCACCGAGGTGCTGCCCGGCCAGTACCTGGTCGAGGGTCCGATCGACCCTCAGGTGCTGGCGACGGTGACCGCGTGGTGCGCCAACCTGGACGTGCTTGCCAACGACGTGCGGGTGGAACAGCGCAGCCTGGAGGATGTGTTCCTGCAGCTGACCGGCGGCGAGCTGCAGTGACCACCGCTGCCGGCGGCCGGCACTTCCCGCCCGGTACGTTCGTCCCCGACCCGCGGCCCAACACGGTCCCGCGGATGCTGGCCGCGCAGTACCGACTGGAATTGACGCTGCTGCTGCGCAACGGCGAGCAGCTGCTGCTGACCATGTTCATCCCGGTCACGCTGTTGGTCGGGCTGACGCTGCTGCCGCTCGGCTCGTTCGGCGCGGGCCCCGATCATCGCGCCGGCGTCGTCGTTCCGCTGATCATGGCGCTCGCGGTGATCGCCACCGCGTTCACCGGCCAGGCCATCGCGGTCGCGTTCGATCGCCGCTACGGCGCGCTGAAACGGCTGGGCGCCACCGCGCTGCCGGTTTGGGGCATCATCACCGGCAAGTCGATGGCCGTGGTGACGGTGGTCTTCCTGCAGGCAACCCTGCTGGGGCTGATCGGCTTTGCGCTCGGCTGGCGTCCAGGGGTTGCCGGACTCGGGTTGGGCGCCGTGGTCATCGCGCTGGGCACGGCCGGATTTGCCGCATTGGGCCTGCTGCTGGGCGGTACGCTGCGCGCTGAGATCGTGCTCGCCGTCGCCAACCTGATGTGGTTCGTGTTCGGCGGGCTGGCTGCGCTGGCGATGGACGCCGTTGCCGACACCGTGCCGGCGGCGGCCCGGTGGGTTGCCCTGCTGACACCGTCGGGCGCGCTCACCGAGGCACTTTCGCAGGCACTGGCGCTGTCGACCGACTGGTTCGGCGTCGTCGTCCTGGCGGTGTGGGGTGCGGTGGCCGGATTCTGTGCGCGACGCTGGTTCCGGTTCAGCTGATCACTTCGATCGCCGCTGTGGAAGCTGACCCGAAAGCTCGGGCCACCGCGCAATTTTGGCCCTACTTCCTGCTTCGGCCCTGTCGGAGCACGGTGCGCGAAAAGTCGAGGCTAGCCCGGATTTTTCACGTAATTCGGTGTCGATGGGTGTCGTTAACGTGAAAGGTGCACTGCCGCAAGGATAATCGGAGTGTTCACGGCTCCATTATCCAAGATGGGAGTGCACCTGTCAGATGCAG
>NZ_JBYCLE010000159.1:0-2602 GCF_057473765.1 Mycobacterium sp. TH-M106
CGGGTCATGATGCCGGCCTCCTTGGGCTCGAAGGCGAGCATCAGCCCGAGCGCCACCGCGGTGGTCATGTTGATCCACAGGATCTGGGTGGGCAGGACGGGCAGTGCGGCACCGGCGGCGATGGCAGCCAGGATCACCAGTCCCTCACCGATGTTCGTGGGCAGCGTCCACGTGAGGAATTTGACGAGGTTGTCGAAGACGCCGCGGCCTTCTTCGACGGCGGCTTCGATGGTGGCGAAGTCGTCGTCGGTGAGCACGATGTCGGCGGCGTCTTTGGCGACCTCGGTGCCGCTTCTGCCCATGGCAACGCCGATGCTGGCCTGCCGCAGGGCTGGTGCGTCGTTGACACCGTCGCCGGTCATCGCGACCACGTCGCCTTGTCCCTGCAACGCCTGGACGAGCCGCAGCTTCTGCTCGGGCGACACCCGGGCGAACACGGTTGCCCTGGCCACCGCCTCCGGGAACTCGCCGGCATCCAGCGCAGCCAGATCGACGCCGGTGAGCACCGTTCCCGGTATGTCCCGGCCGTCGAGCACACCGACCTGGGTCGCGATCGCGGCCGCCGTTCCCGCGTGATCGCCGGTGATCATCTTGACCGCGATGCCCGCGGCGTGACACGCGGCGACCGCAGGCGCCACGGCGGCCCGCGGCGGATCGAGCATCGCGTGTAACCCGGTGAGCGCCAGCGAACCCGGTGACGCCTCGCCATCGAAGTCATCGGGGTCGTCCATGGCGCGCACGGCGGTCGCCAACACCCGCAACCCCCGGCCGGCCAGCCGCTCGGCGTCCGCCAGCACCGCGTCACGCTGCAGCGCCTGCAACGAGCCGTCTGCTCTCATCCGCGATTCGCACAGCTCGAGGATCCGCTCCACCGCACCTTTGACCAAGACCACATACCCGTCGTCGTCGCGATGCATGGTGGCCATGTAACGCCGCTCGGAACTGAACGGGAGGGCCGCGATCCGCGGCAGGCGTTCGGCAAGCCGCTCCGGATCAAGACCCGCCTTGAGGGCAACAACCAGCATTGCGCCCTCGGTCGGGTCGCCGATGACATCCCACCGCCCGTTCTCGTGGCTCAGGGCGGCGTCATTGCAGCACGCCGCCGCCAGCAGCGACCACCGCAGCGCCGTGTCGGCATCGATCGCCACCGGTGCGCCGTCGGCGCTGATCAGCTCACCGTCGGGTGAATAGCCCGACCCGGTCACTTCGACGGTCGTGTCAGCGGTCCGGATCAGCCGCACGCTCATCTGGTTCTCGGTCAGCGTTCCGGTCTTGTCGGTGCAGATCACGGTTGTGCTGCCCAATGTCTCGACGGCAGGGAGTCGCCGGACCACCGCACGCCGCCGCGCCATCCGGGCCACCCCGATGGCCAGGGTGATCGTGACCGCCGCCGGCAACCCCTCGGGGATGGCACCGACCGCGAGGGCGATCGCCGCGGTGAAGGTCTCGACGGCATCCTGGCGACGAAGCAGCCCAACGGCGAACGTGAGGCCGGCGAGCACGAGAATGCCCACCGTCAGGATCATGCTGAACCGGGCGAGTTTCTCGGTCATCGGGGTGGCGAGTGTCTCCGCGGCTCCGACGAGACGATGGATCTCTCCGACCTCGGTCTCCGCCCCGGTGGCGACCACGACGCCGGCCGCATGTCCGGCCGTCACCAGTGTGCCCGAGTAGGCCATGTTGCGCCGGTCGGCCACCGGGGTGGACTCAGCCAGGATGGTCTCGCCCTTGTCGACCGGTGCCGACTCACCGGTCAGTGCCGACTCGTCGACGCGCAACTCCGTCTCGCGCAGCAGTCGGACGTCGGCGGGAACCTTGTCCCCGGCCTCCAGCAGGACTAGGTCACCGGGGACGAGATCGTCGGACGGCAGGGTTCGTTCCCGGCCGTCGCGGACTACTTTGGCATCGGTGTGAACGATCTCGCGCAGGCCTGCGAGGGCGACCTCGGCCTTGGACTCCTGGATGAAGCCCACCGCCGCGTTGATCAGCACCACACCGAAAATGACGCTCGAATCGGCGAATTCACCGAGCCCCGCGGTGATCGCGCCGGCGACGAGCAACACATAGATCAGCGGGTGATGGAACTGCCGCAGGACCCGCACCAGCAGCCCGGCTCCCGCCGCCGGGGGCAACACGTTCGCGCCGTAACGCTCGAGGCGCTCGGCCGCCTCGCCCGCCGACAGCCCGCGATGCGGATCGGTCTCCAGCAGCAGCACGACCTCGTGTGCGGCCAGCCCGTGGTGTGCAGTCGTCGCAAATTCGGTGGAAGCCCGCGCCGCCGGCATCGCCTCACCTCGCCCACCTGGCCGATCAGTCGTCACCCCTGAAGTGTTCGCACCGGAAACGTTGCGGGTCAGAGCCTTAGGTCACCAGGACCCTAAGTCATCGAGGCGGGGCGGATCGTCGTTGACAGTCACGGTCAGCTGCTCCTACTGTGCCAGTTCAGGCCCGGGCCCGCAAGGCCGTGCAGACGTTCCGCAGGCGTTCGATTCGGGAGGGCGGCAGATGAGTGACCCCACCAGGCTTCGCGTGATCCAGTGGGCCACAGGAGGCGTCGGGAAGGCCGCCATCGCGTGTGTGCTCAACCACCCGCAGCTCGACT
>NZ_JBYCLE010000160.1:0-4081 GCF_057473765.1 Mycobacterium sp. TH-M106
ACGACTTGGGCGGCACCTGGGACCTGTTCCGCTACCCCGGGATTCGCTCGGACTCCGACATGTTCACCCTGGGGTTCCGGTTCAAGCCGTGGACGTCAGCCAAGGGGATCGCCGACGGTCCGGACATCAAGGCATACCTGCATGAGACCGTTGCCGAGTTCGGCATTGACCGGCACATCCGTTGTGGCCACCGGGTGATTGCCGCCGATTGGTCCGATGCCGACAACGTCTGGACCCTGACCGTCGAACAGAATGGCAAGCACAGCGAGATCTCCTGCTCGTTCCTGGTCGCCTGCAGCGGGTACTACAACTACGACGAGGGCTACTGCCCGGAGTTCGTCGGCTCGCAGGACTTCGCCGGCCCCGTCATCCACCCGCAGCACTGGCCGGAGAACCTCGATTACCAGGGCAAGAAGATCGTCGTGATCGGCAGCGGCGCCACCGCCGTCACCCTGATCCCGGCGCTTGCCGATTCGGGCGTCGGTCACGTCACCATGCTGCAGCGCTCACCGACATACATCGGTTCGTTGCCCGCGGTCGATCCGGTTGCGGTGCGGATCAACAAGGTGCTGCCGGAGAGGGTTGCCTACGGTCTCAACCGATGGAAGGCCATTCTGTTCCAGGTGGTACAGTACCAACTTGCCCGACGCTTCCCGAAGTTCATGCGCAAGACGATGATGCGCATAGCCGAGCGCCAGCTGCCCAAGGGCTACGACGTGCAGAAGCATTTCGGCCCGCGCTACAACGTCTGGGACGAGCGGGTGTGTCTGGCGCCTGACGGAGACCTCTTCCGCGCCATCCGGCACGGCCGGGCGGACGTGGTCACCGACACCATCGACCGCTTCACCAGGACCGGCATTCGGTTGGCCTCCGGCGAAGAGCTGGCCGCCGACATCATCATCACCGCGACCGGATTGAATCTGCAGCTGTTCGGTGGGGCGGCGATAAGCCGCAACGGCGTGCCGGTGGAACTGCACGACACTATGTCCTACAAGGGGATGATGCTGACCGGGTTGCCGAACATGGCGTTCACAGTCGGCTACACCAACGCCTCCTGGACGCTCAAGGCGGATCTGGTGTCGGAGTTCGTCTGCCGGGTGCTCAACTATATGGACTCCCACGGGTTCGACACTGTGGTGCCGGGACAACCCGGCGACGACATCGAAGACCGGCCGCTGATGGATTTCACCCCCGGCTACGTGCTGCGGTCGCTGGGCTACCTGCCCAGGGCGGGATCGCGCACACCATGGCGGCTCAAGCAGAACTACCTGCTGGACGTCCGGCTGATCCGACATGGCAGAGTCGACGAGAAGGCTCTGCAGTTCACCAGACACCATGTGCCGGTGGCGGTTTAGCCTAGGCTTAGCCTGCCTGCCGGCGTTGACAGTTAGATTGTAGTCACTTACTATCTGGGTCGTGTCCTACGACGTGATCATCCGCAACGGATTGTGGTTCGACGGCACTGGCAGCGCCCCGCAGATCCGCACGCTGGGCATCAGCGACGGCGTCGTCGCGGCGGTCTCCGCCGACCGGTTGGACGAGACCGGCTGCCCGGACGTGATCGACGCCACCGGCAAGTGGGTCGTCCCGGGTTTTTTGGACGTGCACACCCACTACGACGCGGAGGTGCTCCTCGATCCGGGGTTGCGCGAATCGGTGCGACACGGGGTCACCACGGTGCTGCTGGGCAACTGTTCGCTGTCGACGGTGTACGCCGACGCCGAGGACGCTGCCGATCTGTTCAGCCGGGTCGAAGCAGTGCCCCGCACGTTCGTCCTGGGCGCGCTGCAGACCAAGAAGACCTGGTCGGGCCCTGCAGATTACGTGCGCGCGCTGGATGAGCTGCCGCTGGGTCCCAATGTCAGCTCGCTGCTAGGGCATTCGGATCTGCGGACCGCAGTGTTGGGGCTGGACCGCGCCACCGACGATGCCACCCGGCCGACGGATGCCGAGCTGGATCGGATGGCGACACTACTCGACCAAGCACTCGATGCCGGCTTGCTGGGCATGTCCGGAATGGACGCGGCGATCGACAAACTCGACGGCAATCGGTACCGGTCCCGAGCGCTGCCGTCGACGTTCGCCAGCTGGCGTGAGCGTCGCAAGCTGATCGGCGTGCTGCGCCGACGTGGCCGGATCCTGCAGAGTGCACCCGACGTCGCCAACGCTATCGAGGGACTGCTGTTCTTCCTTTCCAGCAGCCGGGTTTTCGGTCTACGCCGGGGCGTGCGGATGAGTCTCTTGGTGTCGGCGGACGCCAAGTCGGCGCCCGGCGCTGCGCGGGCCTTTGGCTTCGGTACTCGGCTGCTCAACGCTGTGCTGGGCTCACAAGTGCGATTCCAGCACTTGCCAGTTCCGTTCGAGTTGTACTCCGACGGTATCGATTTGCCGGTCTTCGAGGAGTTCGGCGCCGGCACCGCTGCGCTGCATCTGCGTGATCAGCTGCAGCGCAACGAACTACTCGCCGACACCGCCTACCGTCGTCGGTTCCGCCGTGAGTTCGATCGTAGAAAGCTCGGACCCACGTTGTGGCACCGAGATTTTCATGATGCGGTGATCGTCGATTGCCCCGACCCAGATTTGATCGGCAAGAGCTTCGGGCGGATCGCTGACGAACGTGGGTTGCACCCGCTGGATGCGTTCTTGGATGTGCTGGTCGACAACGGCGAGCGCAATGTTAGGTGGACCACCGTCATCGCCAACCATCGTCCTCGCCAACTTGACAAGCTGGCCGCCGAGCCGAGCATTCATCTGGGGTTCTCCGACGCCGGTGCGCACCTACGCAACATGGCCTTCTACAACTTCGGGCTGCGGCTGCTCAAGCGCGTGCTGGACGCCGAGCGGGCGGGGCATCCGTTCCTGACCGTCGAACGCGCGGTATATCGGCTCACCTCCGAAATCGCCGAGTGGTTCGGCCTCGACGCTGGGACGTTGCGCCCACGTGACCGAGCGGATTTCGTGGTGATCGACCCAGCCGGCCTCGACGACTCGGTGGAGGGCTACCACGAAGAGGAAGTCCCGTTCTACGGGGGGCTGCGCCGCATGGTCAACCGCAACGACGCAGCCGTGGTGGCGACCGGCGTCGGCGGCGCCGTCGTGTATCGCAGTGGCACTTTCTGCGACGGATACGGCACCACGGTGAAGTCCGGACGGTTTCTGCGGGCGGACATCCGTCAGCTTCAGCGAGTCTGAGGTGGCCCGCAGCCAGCAACAACGTCGGGAGGCGACCATCGCGCGGCTCCTTGACGCCAGTATCGCCACCATCATCGAGTTCGGCTATGCCCGGGCGTCGGCCAAGACGATCTCCCGGCGCGCGCAAGTCTCCGATGGGGCGCTATTCCGGCACTTCGACACCATGGGTGATTTCATGGCCGCCACCGCCTACGAGGTGCTGCGCCGGCAGCTGGACCTGTTCGCCAAGCGTGTCGCCGAGATCCCGGACGGCCAGCCGGCGGTGGCGGCGGTGCTGACCATCCTGGCCGACATCACCCGTAACCCGACCAATGCCGTGCTGTACGAACTGATGATCGCGGCACGCACCGACGAGAAGTTGCGGGCGACTTTACAAGACGTCCTCGCCGAGTACAGCGCAAAGATCTATGACGCCGCATGCGCCCTGCCCGGCGCAGACGCCTTCCCAAAAGACGTCTTTCCGGCCGTGGTGGCTTTGATGACGACCACCTTCGACGGTGCCGCTCTGGTGCGCGCGGTGCTGCCGCAGCCTGACCTCGACGCTCAGCTGATCCCGCTGCTGTTGTCGCTGCTACGCGGGATGGGCGTCGAGTGAGCGGCCGGCCGGGGCATGCGGGCCGTGACGGACAACCCACGCCGTCGTAGCGTGGAACGGGTGACCGCACCCAATCATCCGCACGATTTCCCCAAAACCGTCGGCGAGCTGCGTGCCGCTGGTCACCGCGAGCGGGGAGTCAAAGCCGAGGTCCGAGAGAACCTGCTCGCCGCGCTTGCCGCCGACCGAGAGATGCGAGACATCTGGCCCGGGATCCTCGGGTTCGACGAAACGGTGTTGCCGCAGCTGGAACGCGCCCTGATCGCCGGTCACGACATCGTGCTGCTGGGCGAG
>NZ_JBYCLE010000161.1:0-11507 GCF_057473765.1 Mycobacterium sp. TH-M106
CCCGGCATCGCTGGTGGCCACCACTGGGCAGATCTCGTGACCGCCAGCGGGCAGTTTTCATGACCGCCACTGGGCAGTTCCCCATGTCCCTTGACAGTCTTCCGGACCGCAAACTGGATCCCGGACTGACCGCAGCTTGACCGCGGCACCGGTGAACCGGGTGCGCTGGCAATTCGTGTCATCAGTGGGAGGTAAAGCACATGCCCGCTGCCACCGCGGTAATCACCGGCGCGGCGACCCCGGAAGACACCCTGATGAAGGCGCTCTACGACGAGCACGCCGCCGTGCTGTGGCGTTATGTCCTGCGATTGACCGGGGACCGCGACCGAGCTGAAGACGTCGTCCAGGAAACGCTGCTGCGGGCCTGGCAGCATCCGGAGGTCGGCGGGAGCACCGCCCGCGCCTGGCTTTTCACCGTCGCCCGCAACCTGGTCATCGACTTCACCCGTAGCGCACGGGCGCGCCATGAAGTTTCTTCGCTGGACAGGGCGCCCGAGCGAGCGGGCCCGGACGAGGTCGATGCGACATTGGACCGAATGCTGATCGCCGACGCGGTCGGGCGGCTGTCGGCCGACCATCGCGCGGTGATCTGCCGGTCGTATTACCGGGGCTGGAGCACCGCCCGGATCGCCGCCGATCTCGGGATCGCCGAGGGCACCGTGAAGTCGCGGCTGCACTACGCGATGCAGGCGCTGCGGCTCGGATTGCAGGAACTGGGGGTGACTCGATGAGCCCGAGGTGGGAGCCCGAATTTGTCCACAAATACCAGATGTGGGACGCCGCCTACGTGCTGGGGTCCCTGTCTTCGACCGATCGGCGGGAATTCGAGTTGCACCTGGCTGAGTGTGCATCGTGCCGTCAGGCAGTCACCGATCTCAGTGGCGTGCCAGCTCTGCTGTCGCAGCTCGACCACGATGTGTTGGGGTCCTTCGACGAGCCCGTCGACGCCCCTGAAGCGCAGGCAGCGCAGGCACTACCCGCGCAGCTGCTGCCGTCGCTGTTGACGACGGTGCACCGGCAGCGACTTCGGTGGCGCCGGGCGCACCTGGCCTGGATAGGCACCGCTGCCGCGGCGGTGGTGCTGGCGATCGGGGTGCTCGTCGGCGTCACCGGCCACCCCCTGCCGACCAGTCCCCCGCCGCAGGTGAGTGTCGCGGCGCTGCCGATGGCCCAGGTGCACACCGCGCTGCTGGCGTCGACCGTCTCGCTGAGCGATGAGAGCTGGGGGACACTCATCGAGTTGCGCTGCGTGTGCCTGGCGCCGGCCGACGCCCCGCACGACACGTTGGCGATGGTCGTGGTGGGACGCGACGGAAGCCGTAGCAGGCTGGCGAGCTGGGTGGCGCACCCCGGACATACGGCGCTGCCCACCGGCAGCACGTCACTGCCGGCCAATCAGATCGCATCCGTTGAGGTGGTGTCCGCGGACAGCGGCGACGTGCTGTTGCAGCGCACGCTGTAGATCAGCGCGCCAGGGTGCGCACCACCCCGCCGAACGCACTGGGCAGCGTGGCACATGCGGGAACGATGGCTCGGCGGGCTGTTCGGGCTGCGCTGGCCAGCACCAGCGCCCGGGTCAGCAGGCGGTAATCGCGCGTGATCGCCCGCCACGCCCGTTCGTAGGACGCCGGACTGTCCTCGACGATGGCGCCCACCGCCGCAGCGGCTTGTTTGACGGCTAAGCTGACACCTTCGCCGGTCAACGCATCCTCGTAGCCAGCCGCGTCACCTACCAGCAGCACCCGGCCGGCGACGCGGCGCGAGACGACCTGTCGCATCGGCCCACAGCCGCGGGCCGGCCCCCGGTCGCAAGCCTGCAGGCGTTGCGCCAGCCATGGGAACCAGGCCAGGTCGGGGCGGTGCCGGGACAGCAGGGCCACGCCGACCAGATCCGGTCGCACCGGGGTCACATATGCTTCGCCCCACCGCGACCAGTGCACCTCGACGAACTCAGACCACGGCGGCACCGTGTAGTGACAGCGCACTCCGTAGCGCCGGGGAGTTCCGGCTACCGCCTGGATTCCCACCGCGCGGCGGACCGCGGAATGCAGTCCGTCCGCACCGATCAACCACTTGGCGCGAATCCCGGCGGCCATCACCCCGCGCCCATCCTGGTCGACGTGGCCGATCCGCGTCGCGATCCACTGGGCGCCTTCGGCTTTCGCACGTTCAGCGAGGGCGGCATGCAATGTGGTGCGGCGCACCCCCTGCCCCCGGCCGTCGGCGAAACGAGCTTCGGCCCGGTGCCGCTCACCCACGTAGGCGATGCCCGCCAGCGGCATCCCGGCCGGGTCTACCCCGAGCGCCGCCAGCTCGGCCAGGCCGCCGGGCATCAGGCCCTCACCGCACGCTTTGTCGACCGGCCCGGACCGCGGTTCGGCCACGATCACCGAAAGTCCCTGCCGGCGTGCGTATAACGCTGCGGCGAGCCCGCCTGGGCCGCCGCCGACGACGAGCAAGTCGGCGTCGTAGCTCGTCATGCGTATCCCAACGCAGCGTTTTCCACCCGAAGGCGGACCGCCAGGATCAGCGCGTTGGCCACGGTGAAGCCGATCGCGGTCAGCCAGGCCGTGTGCACCAACGGCAGCGCCAGTCCCTCGGCCGTCACGGCCACGTAGTTGGGGTGGTTCAGCCACCGGTACGGGCCACGTCGGATCAGGGAGGCCTGCGGGATCACGATCACCCGGGTGTTCCACCGCCGGCCCAGCGTTGTGATGCACCACCATCGCAGCGCTTGGCTTGCCGCCACCACCGCCAGCATCGGCCAACCCAGCCAGCCGATGAAATCACGGTGGGCCGCCCAGACCTCGGCCAGGCATCCGGCCAGCAATCCGGCGTGGACGCCAACCAGCGCCGGATAGTGGCTGCGCCCGAGTTCCACACCACCGTGGGCGACAGACCATCGAGTGTTGCGCCGCGCCACTGCCAGCTCGGCCAGCCGCTCGATCCCGACCGCAATGACCAGCAGGGTGTACATGGCTACCAGCGCAGCAGGACGAGTTCGGAGCAGAAGGCCGGCCCCATCGCGATCATCAGACCGATCGATCCGGGGGGCGGTGGATCGGCCATGGTGTCGCGAAGCACGTCGAGCACCGACACCGACGACATGTTTCCGTTGTCCCGCAATGAAATTCGGGTACGGTCCAGCGCATCGGCGGGCAGGTCCAGCCCGTTATCGACGGCCTCGATCACTTTCGGTCCGCCGGGGTGGCAGATCCACCTGGCCACGTCTTCGGTGACCAGCCCGTGGTCGGCGAGGAATTGGCGGACGTCTTCGGCGAGGTACTTCTCGGCGACGGTCGCCACGTCCACGGACAGGATGATCCGGAACCCGTCGGCGCCGATGTGCCATCCCATGACGTCCTCGGTGTCGGGGTAGAGGTGGCTGCGGCTGGCCAGCACCGTTGGCACTGTCGGCCCCGCCGGCGTGCGGTCGGCGCCGGTTGCGACGACGGCGGCAGCACCGTCGCCAAAGAGGCTGGACGCCACCAGATTGGCGACCGAACGGTCGTCACGCTGAATGGTCAACGAGCACAGTTCAACCGCGAGCAGTGCGGCGACGTGGCCGGGGAAGGCGCGCAGATAGTCGTGCATGCGGGCCACGCCGGCGGCACCGGCGACACAGCCCAGCCCGAACAGCGGCACGCGCTTGACGTCGGGCCGCAGTCCGACGCGTGTCGCCAGCCGCGCTTCCAGGGTCGGCACCGCAAGCCCGGTGACCGTCGTCGAGAACACGATGTCGATCTCACCCGGATCGATCCCGGCGGTGTCCAGCGCCGACCGCAGCGCCCGCTCACCAAGCTCGAGCGCCACCTCCAGGTAGACACGGTTGGCTTCGGTGAAACCGTTCAGCTTCGGGTAGCGCCACAGCGGTAGCGCGAGCCGGCGGGTAACCACTCCACTGCTGGCGGCGAACCGTCGAAACTCCGAGCCGGCGAAATTGGCCAGTGCCGTCGTCGTTTCGTCTTGGCTGTATCGGTGCGGCGGGAGCGCTACCGTGACGGCGGCGATGGCGGGGGGCGAGTTGTTCACATTGGGGGTACGGCATTGCCGGCTCACCGGTTCACCGGTTCGGGCCGGCCGCGAACCGAATGAACCATCTGCCCGCCGATTTCGTCAGTAACAGGAAGGGCACGAAGGGATTGTCAAGCCGGCACCGACATCGAACCGAAGGATCCGATATGTTGCGGGGGATCGCTCGAGTTGCCCTCGTCGCGCCCCGGCGGATGGTCGCCGCCGCTCTCCTGGTCCTGATCGGGTCGGCTATCTTCGGCGCCCCGGTGGCCGGCAGGCTGGCAGCGGGTGGGTTTCAAGCTCCGGCGTCGGAGTCGGCCCGAGCGGCCCAGGTGTTGATCGACAAGTTCGGCCACAGCGACCAGCAGATGCTGATCACGGTGACCGCCCCCGACGGTGCAACGGGCGGCCGAGCCCGCGTGGTGGGCACCGACATCGTCGCCCACCTGCAGGCCTCGCCGTGGGTGTACCGGGTGTCCTCGGCCTGGACCGGGTCACCCGGGCTGGTGAGCACCGACGGCAAAACCGGCCTGATCGTCGCCGAGCTGAAGGGCGGCGAGAATAACGCCCAGCATTACGCCAAGTCGCTGGCCGACGAACTGGTGCATGACCGCGACGGCGTCACCGTCGCAGCCGGCGGCGGTGCGGTGATGTATGCACAGATCAATCAGCAGAACCAACACGACCTGCTGCTGATGGAATCGATCGCGATCCCGCTGAGCTTCATCGTGCTGGTCTGGGTGTTCGGCGGCTTGCTGGCGGCAGCGCTGCCGCTGGCGGTGGGTGCGTGCGCGATCGTCGGGTCGATGGCGATGCTGCGGTTGATCACGTTGTCCACCGACGTGTCGATCTTCGCGCTCAACCTGACCACCGCGATGGGCCTGGCCCTGGCGATCGACTACACCCTGTTGATCATCAGCCGCTACCGCGACGAGCTGGCCGGCGGTGCGGCGGCCGACGATGCGCTCGTCACCGCCATGACCACCGCGGGCCGCACGGTGTTGTTTTCGGCGACCACCGTCGCGTTGTCGATGGCAGTCATGGTGGGCTTCCCGATGTACTTCCTGAAGTCCTTCGCCTACGCCGGGGTCGCCACCGTGGTGGTCGTCGCCATAGCGGCCGTTGTGGTGACACCCGCGGTCATCGTGCTGCTCGGCGCACGACTCGACTCCCTGGATGTGCGCCGGCTGGTCCGCCGGGTGCTGGGGCGCGCCGAACCCGCGCCCAAACCGGTCGAGCGGCTGTTCTGGTACCGCTCGGCGACCGCGGTGATGCGCCGCGCGGTGCCGATCGGCCTGGCCGGTGTCGCAGTGTTAGCGCTGCTGGGGTCGCCGTTTCTCGGGGTCAAGTGGGGTTTCCCCGACGATCGGGCGCTACCTCGCTCGGCGTCGGCGCATCAGGTCGGCGACCGGCTGCGCAGCGGTTTCACCGACGACTCGGCCACCACGGTCACTGCGGTCGTCGCCGATGCCAGCAGTCTCCGCCCGACCGATCTCGAACGTGTCGCCGCAGCGCTGTCAGCAGTGCCGAACGTGTCGGCCGTGACCGCCCCGACCGGGACGTTTGTCGGTGGAAGCCGGGTGGGGCCGCCGGCGACCCCGACCGGGCTGGCCGACGGCAGCGCGTTCTTCACAATCGCCAGCACCGCACCGCTGTTCTCCCAAGCCTCCGACACCCAGCTCGACCGGCTGCACCAGGCCGCCAGCGCGGCCGGCCAGCCGGTTCAACTGGCCGGGGTGGCGCAGACCAACCGCGACAGCGTAGCCGCCATCACCTCACGGTTACCGCTGGTGCTGGGGTTGATCGCGGCAATCACGTTCGTGCTGCTGTTTTTGCTGACCGGCAGTGTGGTGTTGCCGGTGAAAGCGCTCGCTCTCAACGTGCTGTCGTTGACGGCAGCCTTCGGGGCGTTGGTGTGGATCTTCCAGGACGGCCATCTCGGCGCACTGGGAACGACGCCGACCGGGACCCTGGTCGCCAACATGCCGGTGCTGTTGTTTTGCATCGCGTTCGGGTTGTCGATGGACTACGAGGTGTTCCTGATCGCCCGGATCCGGGAATACTGGCTGGCCTCCGACCGCACCCAAGCCGACAACGACGCCAGCGTCGCACTCGGGCTGGCCCGCACCGGCCGGGTGATCACCGCCGCCGCCCTGGTGATGTCGATCTCGTTTGCCGCGCTGATCGCCGCGCAGGTGTCTTTCATTCGCATGTTCGGCGTCGGGCTCACGCTGGCCGTACTGGCAGACGCCACCCTGGTGCGGACGGTTCTGGTGCCTGCGTTCATGCATCTTCTGGGCCGGACGAACTGGTGGGCACCCAGCTCGCTGACCCGGCTGCACGAACGGTTCGGCATCAGTGAGGACAGCAAGCGCACGCCGTCGCCAACCGAACGCGGGCGGCACCGCGCGTCTCGGCGCGGGTCGTCAGGAACGCCATACCGGTTCCACGGCCGCCACCGCGTCGCGGACGGTCGCGCCCAGGCTGCGCTCGTCGGCGATGTCGATGCCGACGAGTTTTCTGCTCAACGTCGCGACCACGTCCTCGGCCTGCGGGACGGGGCCGTCCAGTGACGGCCGGTACACCTCGACGATCAGCAACTGATGCTCGATGCGAAATGAGAACCTACGGCCATTACCAGCCAGGCCGAACCCACTGGCGAAGGCCCCGGTCGACATGTCTTCGATGACAAACTCATCAGCAGCCAGCGGCCGGTCCTCGGTGGCGATCATGCAACGCAGAGTAGCTTCTCGACGTCTTAGAATGTGCGAAACGCGCCAGAAGTCGGCTGAATCGCTTTCCTGAAAAGCACGTTTCATCCCCACTTCGCCGACCGTCGACAAAAGGCGGACCGTTGCCACCCTTGTCACAGCAGCACAAACTCGCAGCACACGCAGATCAGCCGCAGCTACCCGGCCCGCTGGCCAAGCTGGTGTTTTCGCTGCTCTCGCTGCTCTCGCTGCTCATGACCGCGGGGTGTGCGTCAAACCCGATCACTGCCCCGCGACCGACGATCGCCCCCGCTGCGCCCGCCGCTTCGCCGCCGCTATCGCATTCACCGGCCGGCGTCGTGCGGCCGTTGGGCGGGCAGCCGACCGCAGCGACCTTCGACGCGGGCACTTCACAGCTGGTGGTGCTCTCCCCCGGCGCCGATCCGCAGACGTCGGCCACGGTGACGGTGTTAGGAGCCGGCAACGGCCCGGGACGCGCCATCGCACTGCCGGGCGCGGCAACCGCGCTCGCCGGTGACGGCCGGGGTAGCGCCTACCTGTCTGCGCATGGCGGTTATTTCATCGTCGACCTGGCAACTGGCCGTGTCCGCCGGGTCGGCGTCAACGGCCCGGCCGATACCGAGTTCACCGCGATCGCACGTCGCGCCGACGGCACAATGGTGCTGGGCAGCGCCGATGGCGCCGTCTACACACTGGCCCCCGAAACCGCGGGCGAAGACGCCGTCGCGGCCCGGGCCAATACCTCGAGTCGCGTTGATTCGATTGTGACACAGGGGGATACAGCAGTAGTGCTGGATCGTCGTCAAACCTCGGTGATTACGGTCGGCCCGGACGGCAAGCCTCGGTACGCACTGCGCGCCGGCCGCGGCGCCACCACCCTGGCGGCCGATCCACACGGTCTGGTGTTGGCTGCGGACACCCGCGGCGGCCAGTTGCTGGTGTACGGCGTGGACCCGCTGATGCTGCGGCAGGCCTACCCGGTGGCCGACGCTCCCTACGGCCTGGCTGGCTCCAGTCAGCTGGCCTGGGTCTCGCAGACCGGGACGAACACTGTTATCGGTTTCGATCTTGCCACCGGCACACCGGTGGAAAAGGTACGGTATCCAACCGTGCGGCAACCCAACGCGCTGGCCTTCGATGACGCGTCGGGCACCCTGTATGTCGTGTCCGGGGTAGGTGACGGAGTCCAGGTCGTCGAGCACGCGGCGGGCCGGCATTGACCGCGGCGCGCCCTCGCCGGCTCCCGGCAGACTGGGGCACCGAGATGTCCGACGAATACGAGTGGGTGCCGCTGCGGCTGCCACCGGAGATCACCCAGATCACCGCGTCCACCCGGTTGTCCATCGAAGCGGAGTACCGCGGTTGGGAACTGACCCGGGTACGGCTCTACAACGACGGAAGCAGACGGGTGTTGTTGCGCCGAAAGAAGTCCCATCGGAATGGGCCCGCCGTTGAGTTGATCGACCAGCCGGGGTTTTAGCTGATGGGCGCATACGGCGTGCTGCGCCGGGCGCTGTTTTTGCTGCCCCCCGAACGCTCCCACACCCTGGGAGCCGCGGCACTGCGCGCCGCCACCGCTTCCGCGCCGCTGCGCCGCCGCCTGCACCGGGCGCTGGCACCCACCGACCCGGTGCTGGCCAGCACCGTATTCGGGGTGAACTTTCCCGGGCCACTCGGGCTGGCCGCCGGGTTCGACAAGGACGGCGCCGGGCTGCGCGCCTGGGGTGCGCTGGGCTTCGGCTACGCCGAGGTCGGCACCGTCACCGCCACCCCGCAACCGGGCAACCCCAGACCACGGCTGTTCCGGTTGCCCGCTGACCGGGCACTGCTGAACCGGATGGGGTTCAACAACCGCGGAGCCGGTGCGCTGGCGGCACGACTGGCCCGGCACCACCCGTGCGTGCCGATCGGGGTCAACATCGGCAGGAACAAAACCACCCCACCCGCGCACGCGGTCGACGATTACCGCACCAGCGCTCGACTGCTCGGCCCGCTGGCCGACTATCTGGTCGTCAACGTCAGCTCACCGAACACGCCGGGACTGCGCGACCTGCAGGCGGTGGAACGGTTGAGACCGATCCTGTCCGCGGTGCGAGCCGAGACCGCGACCCCGGTGCTGGTGAAGATCGCGCCCGACCTGACCGGCCCCGATATCGACGCCATCGCCGATCTGGCCGTCGAGTTGGGCCTGACCGGCATCGTCGCCACCAACACCACGGCAGCACGCGACGGACTGGCCACCCGCGATGTGGACCGGTTCGGCGACGGCGGCATCTCCGGCCCGCCGGTGGCCCGCCGGGCGCTTGAGGTGCTGCGTCAGCTGTACGCCCGGGCCGGTGGCACGTTGGTCCTGATCAGCGTCGGCGGGATCGAAACCGCCGACGACGCCTGGGAGCGCATCACCGCAGGCGCGGCCTTGCTGCAGGGCTACACCGGCTTCGTCTACGGCGGCGTCCTGTGGGCCAAACACATTCACGACGGTCTTGCCCGCCGATTGCACGACGGCGGGTTCGCGTCGCTGGCCGACGCGGTGGGTTCGGCCGCCCCCTAGGACGGGGCTCGGCCGCCCCCTAGCGCGAGCATGCGCATAATCGCACGATCCAGGCCGCAGAAATGCGATTTTCTGCATGCTCGCGGTGGCCGATGGGGGCGCTACCGCTGCTCGTAGGTGCCGAAGATGACCGCACGGGCAATCGCGGTCATGAACAGGTTGAACCCGAGAAACGCCGGACTGGCGTCTTCGGGCAGGTCCAGTTTCTCGACCTTGACCGCGTGCACGGCAATGTAGTAGCGATGCGGACCGTGACCGGCGGGCGGCGCGGCACCGACGTAGCGGCGCATACCGGCGTCGTTGACCAGTGTCAGCGCGTTTCCCGGCAGCAGACTGCCGTCGCCGGCGCCCTCCGGCAGCTCGGTGACGGTGGCCGGCAGGTTGGCCACCGCCCAGTGCCAGAACCCGGACAGGGTCGGGGCGTCAGGGTCGTAGACGGTGACGGCGAAACTGCGTGTCTCCTCCGGGAATCCCGACCAACTCAGCTGGGGGCTGAGATCCTTGCCACCGGCGCCCATGATGCCGCTGATCTGGGCGCTGGCCAGCGGCTGCCCGTTGGTGACCGACGCCGAGGTCAGCCGGAACGACGGCAGCTTCGGCAGCTCGTCGTACGGGTTGGGGCGCGCGATCGAGGTCTGACCGGCATACGGGTCGGGGGGTGTGCTCATTGTCGGTCCTCTCGTCGTGGCAGTGGGGCAACTGGTTCAACAGTGTGTCAAGAAGTGTTGCAGCACCCTGGTGCCGAACTTCAGCGCGTCGGCGGGCACCCGCTCGTCGACACCATGAAAAAGCGCAGCAAAATCGAGTTCCGGCGGCAGCCGCAGCGGGGTGAAGCCAAAGCAGCGAATACCTAAACGGGCAAATGCTTTCGCGTCGGTTCCACCGGACAACATATAAGGGACAGTACGGGCGTCGGGATCTTGGGCCAACAGCGCGGCATTCATCGCATCGACCAGGTCGCCGTCGAAACTGGTTTCGTAGGGTGGCAGGTCGGCAATCCATTCCCGAGTCACCTCCGGACCGATCAGCCCGTCGACCTCGGCCTCGAATGCGGCCTTCCGGCCGGGCAGCACCCGGCAGTCGAGCACCGCCTCCGCCGCCGCGGGGATGACGTTGGCTTTGTAGCCGGCGCGCAGCATCGTCGGGGTGGCGGTGTCGCGCAAGGTAGCGTTGACCATCCGGGCGATCGACCCCAGCTTCTCCACCATCCCTTCCAGGTCCGGTGAATCGAGGTCGATGGTCTGTCCGGTCTCGTCGCTGACCGCCGCCAGAAACTGGACCACGGCGTCGGTCAGCACCAGCGGAAACCGGTGGCTGCCCAGCCGTGCGACCGCCTGCGCGACGACGGTGACGGCGTTGTCGTGGTTGATCATCGAGCCGTGCCCGGCGCGGCCGTGGGCGGTCAACCGCATCCAGCACAGGCCCTTCTCCGCGGTTTCGATCAGGTAGAGCCGACGCGCACCGCCGTCGCGGCGCGGCACCGTCAGCGAAAAGCCGCCGACCTCGCCGATCGCTTCTGTGACTCCAGTGAACAGATCGGGACGGTGATCGACCAGCCAGTGCGCGCCGTAGCGGCCGCCGGCCTCTTCGTCGGCGACGAAGGCGAACATCAGCTCGCGGGGTGGCACGGTGCCGGTCGCCGACAGGTGCCGGGCCACCGCGACCATCATGCCGACCATGTTCTTCATGTCGACCGCGCCGCGGCCCCACACGTAGCCGTCTTCGACCGCACCGGAGAACGGGTGCACGCTCCAGTCAGCAGGCTCAGCCGGTACGACATCCAGGTGGCCGTGGATCAGCAGCGCGCCGCGGGACGCGTCGGCGCCGGCCAGCCGGGCGAACACGTTGCCCCGCCCCGGCGCACCGGACTCGACGTATTCGGTTCGGTAGCCGGCCTCTTCGAGCTTGGCGGCGACCCAGCGGGCACACTCGGCCTCCCCCTTGGTGGTGTCTGCCTCGCCGGTATTGGTGGTGTCGAACCGGATCAGGGTGCTGACGATGTCCACCACTTCGTCGGCTGGATCGACCCTGAGTGCCACAGTCACCCTTCCTACCACTTCCTACCGCCGGCACCGCGCACCGTGCTTGGCGTGCTTGCAGGTTTGGGTCGCCGCGCCCGAATCCGATAGCCTTAGCTGCTCGACGCTTGAGCGTTGGTCCGAGTGGCGGAATGGCAGACGCGCTAGCTTGAGGTGCTAGTGCCCTATTAC
>NZ_JBYCLE010000162.1:0-9795 GCF_057473765.1 Mycobacterium sp. TH-M106
TGGCGATGTTCACCACGATGTCGGTGTACGTCACGTCGACGGTATCGATGTTCGGCATCGCGCTGGCGATCGACTATTCGCTGTTCATCGTGATGCGTTACCGCGAAGAGCTGCGCGCTGGCCGTCAGCCGCAGGAGGCCATCGATGCCGCGATGGCGACGTCGGGGCTGGCGGTGGTGCTGTCCGGCCTGACGGTGGTGGCCTCGCTGACCGGGATCTACCTGATCGACACCCCGGTGCTGGTGTCCCTGGCCACCGGGGCGATCCTGGCGGTTTCGGTGGCGGTACTGACCTCGGCGACCTTGACGCCGGTGGTCTTGGCGACGTTCGGCCGGGCGGTCGCCGGGCGTTCGGCGTTGCTGCACTGGTCACGCCGGACGCAGACAGCGCGGTCGCGGTTCTGGAGCCGCTGGACCGCCACCGTGATGCGTCGACCCTGGCTGTCGGCGCTGGTTGCCTCGGCGTTGCTGATCGTGATCGCGACGCCCGCATTGTCGCTCGCGTTGGGCAACAGCACACTGCGCCAGTTCGACTCGTCACATGAGATCCGCGGCGGGGTCGCCGCAGCGGCGCAGGCGCTCGGACCGGGCGCGCTGGGACCGGTCCGGGTGCTGGTCTCCTTCCCGGCCGGGCCAGACGCAGCGGCCTCCGCACCTGCTCACCGGCGAACGTTCGAGGCCATCCGACAGGAGATGGCGCGGGCGCCCGATGTCGCCTCGGTGTCCGCCCCGGTCTTTGCCGACGACGACAGCAGCGGGCTGCTGTCCGCGGTGCCGTCGGTCGATCCCGAGGACATGGAGGCACGCCAGACCGTCGACTGGATGCGTGCACACCTGCCCGAAGCCGCCCACGGGCAACCGGTCCGGATAGATATCGGCGGCCCCACCGCGCAGATCAAGGACTTCGACGACCGGGTGTCGGCGACCGAGCCGCTGGTGCTGATTTTCGTGGCGGTGATCGCGTTCGTGATGCTGCTGATCTCCATCCAGTCGGTGTTCCTGGCCTTCAAGGGCGTCCTGATGACGACGCTGTCGGTCGCCGCCGCCTACGGCGGCCTGGTGATGGTGTTCCAGTGGGGGTGGCTGCAACGGCTGGGTTTCGAGCCGATCGGCTCGATCGACAGCTTCATTCCGCCGGTCGCGCTGGCGATGGCCTTCGGCCTGTCGATGGACTACGAGATCTTCCTGTTGACCCGAATCCGAGAGCGCTTCCTGCAGTCGGGCAGCACCCACGATGCGGTCGCCCACGGGGTGAGCACCAGCGCGCGGACCATCACCAGCGCGGCGCTGATCATGATCGCGGTGTTCATCGGCTTCGCGTTCGCGGGGATGCCCTTGGTCGCCGAACTCGGGGTGGCCTGCGCGGTGGCGATCGCGGTGGACGCCACCGTGGTACGGCTGGTGCTGGTGCCGGCGCTGATGGTGATGTTCGACCAGTGGAACTGGTGGCTGCCCCGGTGGCTGGCGCGCATTCTGCCGTCGGTGGACTTCGAGCGGCCACTGCCCACCGTCGATTTGGGTGACGTCGTGGTCATCCCGGACGACATCTCCGATCTCGTCGCGCCCCCCGCCGACCTGCGGGGGGTGGTGAAGTCCGCGGCCCGGCTCAAGCATCTGGTGCCCGACGCGATCTGTGTGGCTGATCCGCTGGCGCTGCGCGGCTGCGGAGACCGCAATGGCGGGGGCGCTCGACGACCTATCACGCCGGCCCCTTCGGTGGCGGTATCCGCCGGGAACGGCCACCCGGCAGTTAAGACGCGCACCGGCGGCTGGCCGCACCGCAACTCCCACGGCGGTGCGCTACCGCGGCATCCTGTCACCCTCTGGCACAGCCGACTTGAGGTCGCCCTCGACGCGCTGGAAACCCTGAAAGCCCGCGAAACCCGAGTCCTGCCGGGTAGCGACTCCGGCAGCGCAGCTCGCCCGGCTCTCGCCCGCTGCAGCCCGCTGGAAACCACCACTGTCCAACTGCCTACCGGCGACCGGCTGCAGATTCCCACCGGCGCGGAGACACTGCGCCTCAAGGGTTACCTGATCATGCTCCGCAACAGCCGCCGGGACTTCTCCGAATTCGCCGAATTGGTCGACACGCTGGAACCGCAGACCGTTGCCGTGGCGCTGACCGGAATGGATCAGTACTACTCTGGTCAACCAGCGAACCGACAATGGATCGCCACCCAACTGGTCCGCCGACTTGCCGACCCACGCCCTGTCGATCCCGGTCACCCGGACGCCAGCGCAGACTGGGAACTCGTGCGGCAACGCTGTCTGTCGGTGGCGGTAGCGATGCTGGAGGAGGCGAGGTGACGTTGGCAGCCGATCCGCGCCACGGATCGGTGCCGCACCGGCTCGATCCCCGCCCCGGCTCCGCGGACCGCCCGGTGGAGTTCTGGTCGACAGCCGCCATCCGCTCGGCGTTGGAAAGCGACGACATCACCGTGTGGCAGCGGATCGTCATGGCGCTCAAACGCGACCCGTACGGGCGCACCGCACGCCAGGTCGAAGAGGTGCTCAAAGGCGCCAGTCCGTACGGCATTTCCCGAGCGTTGTCGGAGGTGTTGACCCGCACCCGCGCACACCTGGAGGCCAACGAACGTGCCGAGGTCTCCCGCCATGTGCGGCTATTGATCCAACGGTCCGGACTGAGCCGGCGCGAATTCGCATCCCGTATCGGTGTTACGGCCAGGGATTTCGCCGGCTACCTCGACGGTACGGACAGCCCGCCGGCCTCGCTGATGATCCGGATGCGCCGACTGTCCGACCGGTTCGTCAAGATGAACGCCGAGCGTTTCGCCGACAGCAACTGAGCGGGCGCTGCGGGCCGGGACGGGTTGCCGTCAGCGGCCGTGGATCGGCGACATGTCCAGCACCTGCCAGTGGCCGTCGCGCTTGGTCAGCGTTATCCGTACCGCGACGACCGTGTGCTTTTCCTGGTCCATCATGGCCTGGGTGCTGCGCAGCAGCACCGCCACCCTGGCCGC
Source organism: Mycobacterium sp. TH-M106 (assembly GCF_057473765.1). Taxonomy (NCBI): domain Bacteria; kingdom Bacillati; phylum Actinomycetota; class Actinomycetes; order Mycobacteriales; family Mycobacteriaceae; genus Mycobacterium; species Mycobacterium sp. TH-M106. The sequence continues at coordinate 2,981 of NZ_JBYCLE010000162.1, forward strand.
CGACGGACCGATCGCTTCGACGCCGGCCGTCAACGGCTCAGCCTTCACGGTGATATTGTGCTCGGCCAAGCTCTTGGCCGTCCCGCCGATCTTCTCCTTGAACGCTTCCGCCCGATCGGGCACCATCATCGCCGCGGCCTTATCGATCGATGCGGTCGGGTCGAACGGGTCGACGGTTGCCGCCGCCGTCGACATAGCGCTGGCGATGCGCACCACCTCCACCGAGTCGGTCTTGAGGTTGCGATCCGGCACCGTCCAGCGAATGTACTCCAGCGCCACCGCGGCCACCAACGCCGCCGTGCACAGCGCCACCACCGCCAGCCGCAGGGCCGGTCTGTCGTCGTCGGTCCCGACCGTCACCGAATCACGGCGCAACAGAAAGAAATTCAGCGCCATGCCCTCAACGATCAGTAACACCAATACCGAGCACACCGACACCCACCACAGCGGCCAGTCCAGCACCTGCCCGACCATCAGCAGTCCCCCGATGCCGGCCAGCGGCGCGACGATGTCGAACGCCGAGACTCGCCACACGTTTCGTAGTGGCACCCGCTTCAGGTTCTTCATCGGATCGACTTCAGCCGGGATATCAACAGTCGGCCGTCGACGTCGGAGACGTCCAATTGCAGTGCCCAGTGCACGGTCTGCGCTTTGCCGCCGACGTTTTCGGCGACGGAGGTGGCGACCACCATCACCGGATCGGTGCGGCCGGCATCCGATGGCCCTGGTTTGGCCGGATCGGTTGAGCCGGTGCCTGATTCGGCGTCGAGGTCGGGGTGCAGCGTTTCGATGGCCACCGCCTCGACCCGACCGGTGCTGCGTGACTGTATCCGCTGCAGCACTTCACGATAGGGCTGGGTGGCCGCCTCGAACTGGCTGTTGAGTTCGCCGACGGTTTTGCCGCGTAGCCGCTCCATGCCCTTCTCGACGTTGTCGGCGTTCAGGTTGATCAGCACGCTGGTCCAGCTGGCCGCGGCTTGCAGCACCTGGCTCCGGTGGGACCGCTCGGCGACGTCGCTGCGATGCATCGACCAGGTGAGCAGCCCGGCCACGACAGCCGCGACCGACACCAGCCCGAGAACGGCGGACACCAGTCCATAGATCGACAGGACACGGCCACCCGGCGGTTCGATGTCAGGTTTCTCGTCGGATGCTTCGGATGCTTCGGATACTTCAGTGTCTTGATCCGGCGGCGATTCGTCGGTCGGTCCTTCATCGCCGGTTACCGCCGCGTTCGTGTCGGGCTGCTGCTCGTCAGGCATGGCGGTGAGGGTACAGGACGCGGCAGGACAACGCCGTGAAAAGATGCCCGGCGTGACATCAGACGCTGTTCGCTCGGGTCTGGACCTCAGTTATGTCCAGGCCGCGATCCGACCGCAAGACGACCTCTTCGGCCATGTCAACGGCCGCTGGTTGACCGACTACGCCATGCCGGCGGACCGTGCCACCGACGGGGCGTTTCGCCAGCTGTTCGACCGGGCCGAGGCGCAGGTGCGTGACCTGATTATGCAAGCCGCCGAAAACCCGGACGGGCCGGATGGGCCGGATGGGCCGGATGGGCAACGCATCGGCGATCTGTATGCCAGCTTCCTCGACGAGGAGACCGTAGAGCGGCGCGGGGTACGGCCACTGCTCGATGAGTTGGCGCTGATCGACGACGCCGCAGACCCCGACGCGCTCGCGGCGACGCTGGGTGCGCTGCAGCGCACCGGGGTCGGCGGCGGCGTCGGGCTGTACGTGGACACCGACTCGAAGGACTCCACCCGCTACCTGGTGCACCTGAACCAGTCCGGCATCGGCCTGCCGGACGAGTCCTACTACCGCGACGAGCAACACGCCGAGATCCTGGCCGCCTACCCGGGTCACATCGCGGCGATGTTCGCCTTGGTCTACGGAGACGACGCTGCCGCCCATGACCAGACCGCGGCCCGCATTGTCGCGCTGGAGACGAAACTGGCGGCCGCGCACTGGGATGTAGTTAAGCGCCGCGACGCCGAGCTGACCTACAACCTGCGCAGACTGGCCGGTCTGCCCGGCGAGGCGCCCGGCTTCGATTGGGTCGGGTGGATGGGTGCGCTGGGCAGCTCCGGCGATGCTGGCGCCGCCGCCGAACTGGTGGTGCGCCAACCCGATTACCTGTCGGCGTTCGCCGCGCTGTGGAGCGGAGAGGACCTGCTCGATTGGAAGAGCTGGGCGCGGTGGCGGCTGATTCACGCCCGTGCTGGCCTGCTCACCGGCGCGCTGGTCGCCGAGGACTTCGAGTTCTATGGCCGCCGGCTGAGCGGCACCGAGCAGATCCGCGAACGGTGGAAGCGCGGGGTGGCGCTGGTGGAGAGCCTCATCGGCGATGCGGTCGGAAAGCTCTACGTGGCACGGTATTTTCCACCGGAGGCCAAGGCCCGGATCGACGCGTTGGTGGACAACCTGCGGGAAGCCTACCGGGTCAGCATCTCCAATCTGGACTGGATGACATTACCCACCCGCCAGCGCGCGCTGACCAAGCTGGACAAGTTCACCGCCAAGGTCGGCTACCCGGCCCGCTGGCGCGACTATTCCGCCCTGGTGGTCGACCGCGGCGACCTCTACGGCAACTGTCGGCGCGGCTATGCGGTCAACTACGACCGCGAACTAGCCAAACTGGGCCAACCCGTCGATCGCGACGAATGGTTCATGACACCGCAGACCGTCAACGCCTACTACAACCCCGGCATGAACGAGATCGTCTTCCCTGCAGCCATTCTGCAGCCGCCGTTCTTCGACGCGGGTGCCGACGACGCCGCCAACTACGGCGGCATCGGCGCGGTGATCGGCCACGAGATCGGCCACGGCTTCGACGACCAGGGCGCCAAGTACGACGGTGACGGGAACCTGGTGGACTGGTGGACCGATGACGACCGCAGCGAGTTCAGCTCCCGCACGGCCGCGCTGATCGCCCAGTACGACGCTTACGTGCCACGCGATCTCGGCAATGTCGATGGTCCGCCCCATGTGCAGGGAGCGTTCACCATCGGGGAGAACATCGGTGACTTGGGCGGGCTTTCGATCGCGCTGCTGGCCTACCAGCTGTCACGCAACGGCCGCCCGCCACCGGTCATCGACGGCTTGACGGGTGTGCAACGCGTTTTCTATGGCTGGGCACAGATCTGGCGTGCCAAATCCCGTGACGCCGAGGCGATCCGGCGGTTGGCGGTGGATCCGCATTCACCGCCGGAATTTCGCTGCAACGGCGTGATCCGCAACATCGACGCCTTCTACGAGGCTTTCGGCGTCGTCAAGGGCGACGCGCTGTATCTTGAGCCACCGCTGCGGGTCCGGATCTGGAACTGATCACGGCTTCCCCTCGCGAGCATGCGGGAACTCGCACAGAAGCAGCGCGGATAGTGCGATTTTCCGCATGCTCGCGGAAAAAGGGGCGCCGGGGAGGGCGCTTTACATCTGCCAGTCGTTGGCGCCGTCTTTCTTGGTGTAGCTGCCAACGGAGTTCTTCACCACCACCGGGTCACCGCTGCCGAAGTTGTCGTAGAACCACCTGGCGTTGGCCGGGCTGATGTTGATGCAGCCGTGGCTGACGTTGCGTTTGCCCTGATCGTTCACCGACCACGGCGCGCTGTGCACGAAGCCGCCACTGTTGTCGATCCGGACGGCATCAGAGACCGTCACCTTGTAGCCCCAGCTCGAGTTGACCGGGACCCCGTAGGTCGAGGAGTCCATCACCACCGTGGGGAACTTCTCCAGCACGTAGTAGGTGCCGTTCGGCGTTTCGTGGCCACCAGCTGACATTCCCATCGACATCGGGATGGTCTTCTCCACCTTCCCGTCGCGGGTGACGGTGATCTGGTGGGTGGCGTCGTCAGCCGTAGCCACCAGCGCGTCGCCGGTGCGAAAGTTCGACTTGGTGCCGCCCGCGTCGATGTCGACCGTGGTGTGGGCGGGCCAGAAGTTCAGCGGGCGCCACCGCAGCTGGGTTGGAGTCATCCAGTAGAACTTTCCGGGCACCGGCGGATTCGACGAGATGTGGACCGCCTGCTCGGCCAGCCCTGCGTCCTCGACCGGTCCCGGGAAATTGATAATGATCGGCTTGGCCACCCCCACCATCGAGCCGTTCAGCGGGTTGAACGACGGCGGCCCGAACGGCGCCGTGCCGGTGAACGGCTGCGGATTCTGCCCTGCGACGGATCCCGCCGCGCCGACCGATGCCGCCGGGGCCGCCGGGGACGTGCCGGGGGCCACCGGGGGCGCCAGCAGCGGGTCAGGTGGGCCCGGCGGCGGGAACACCAGCGGCTCCGCCGGTGGCGGCGGCCCCACCGGTCCCGGCGGCGGACCCGTCACCGGCTCCGCCGGTGGCGGCGGCCCCACCGGGTCGGGCGGCGCACCGACCGGCCCGGCGTCGGCTGCCCACGGGTCGCCGGGCGGTGGTTGCTGCGGGTCGGCCAGCGCTGGCCCACCACCGAGCGTGAGCCCGGCAGCTAGGCCGCCGACGCTGAGCCAGACGACGAGCGTCCGCGTCATCCATCGCGACATCTGTGCTACCTCCGGTCACAGTTTCCATCCAGTGTTACACAGCGCGACGGCCTACTAGCTGCGACGAAGTCCCTGGATGATCGGCTAGCAGGCCGGCCCAGTCGCCAGGTGGTGACGAACGTTACGGTCGTCTGACCTTCGACGGAAGAACGAACAGCCGCCGACTCGCCGCCATTCCCGCCAGCGCGCCGCTCACCAGCACCGCGGACGCGGCGGGCATCGACGCTTCACCGAGGCGCTCGTAGAGCAGGCCGCCGAGCAGTGACCCGGCCATGATGCCGACCTGGAACGCCGCGACGTACAGCGCCGACGCCCCGTCGGGGTCGTCAGGCGAGGTCCGCATCGCCGCCGACTGCAGCATCGGCGACACCGCCATCGCCATGGCGCCCCACAACACGATCGCGCCGGTACCCACCACGGCGGTCAAGGCGGGTGCCCGGGTGTGTTGACTGCCGAACGCCAGCGCGGCCAGCACCGCGAAGGCGAGCGCTAGCAGCGCCATGCACACGATGACCGCAGCCTTGGGCCGGCGGTCCAGTGGGCGGGCGACCACCGGCATCGCGACCAGTCCGGCGACCCCGTACGCCGACAGCAGCCAGGCCAGGTTCGGTCCGCGCACCCCGACCACGTCGCGGATGATCACCACGATGAAGGTGTAGGAGACGAAGTGCCCCGCGACGGCGGTCAGCGTCAGGATGCTCAGCGTGAGCAGGCGGCTGTTGCGGTGATGCCGCGCCCGGCGGCCGACTTTGGCCAGCAGCTCCGCGCTGAGCACCATCGCCGGCAGCGCCATCCAGGCCACCACGGTAATGACCCCAGCCGCGACGGTGACAGCCACGACCGCCAGCCGCCAGCCCCACAGCAGGCTCATCGCTGCGGTCAACGGGTTGCCGACCACCAGCGCCAGGCTGGTCCCGACGTAGATCACGGTCGTCGCACGACCGGAGTGGCTGGCCGGCACCAAGCGGGCGGCGATCGGGGCGATCACCGACCACATCAGGCCGTGGGTGATCGCGCAGAGCACCCGGGCACCGGCCAGCACCGCGAAGTTGGGTGCCGCCGCTGAGATCAGCTGGGAGACCGTCAGGCACAGCAGGGTCAGCAGCAGTGTGGCGCGCCGTGGCCAGTACGCGGTCCAGCGGACCAGCGGAACCGTTGTCACCGCCGCCACCAGCGCATACCAGGCCAGCAGCGTGCCGACCAAGGCCTCGCTGACGTTCAGGTCGCGGGCGATTGCGGGGAGCGCACCCACAGGCACGGTTTCCGCGGTGACGTAGATGAACGCTGCGGCCGCCAGCACCGCCAGCTGTATTGCGGTCCGCGGCGTCCACGGCCCAGCGAGCGGGGTTGGAGCTCTGGTCACGCGCCGGCCGGGCCGCCGCGCGGTCGAGCTGCCTCCCCGCACCGTGTCACCAGCACGGCAGCTAGTCAATCACAGCGGTTGTGCGGGAGCGAGGAAGCCGCGCGGTGTCCCGCGACCGGGGTCGTCAGTCAACGTCTCAGCATCTGCTCCATTTGGTCGACCTCGGTCTGCTGGGACGCGGCGATGGATCGTGCCAGGTCGATGATGTCGGGGCTCTGGCCGAGGGCGATCTCATTGTGCGTCATGGTGATCGCGCCCTTGTGGCGCGCGATCATCGATTGCAGCCACAGCTGGTCGAAGGCAGGCCCGTTCAGCGTCTTCAGCTTCTCCAGGGTGGCCTGATCCACCATGCCGTCGACGGTCGTCCCGTGCGGATTGTGAAGCGGTTGCTGCCACTGCATCAGCTGCGCGCGGAAGCCGTTGATCTCGGATTGCTGCTCATTGCCGATCTGCTGCGCGAGCGTGATGAGCCGGGTGTCGGTGGTGTGGGCCGGAACCATCTCCGTCAGCTCGAGGGCCTGCTCATGGAACGGGACCATCGCCTGCACGAATGTCACGTCGTCGGCGTTATGGTCCGGGCTGCTGACCGTCGACGTCGGCTGCGCGGTATGACAGGCGCTCACGGCGGTGCCTACCGCCAGCACAGCAACGACGGCCAGGACCCCAAGGACCCAGCCGGCAGTAGATCTCATGCGCCCACTGTAGAAGTGGTGACGGCATACTGGATCAATGCCCACCGAAACCCGCAAAACCCCAGACATCAAACCCCGTAGCCGCGACGTCACCGACGGCCTGGAGAAGGCCGCCGCCCGGGGGATGTTGCGGGCGGTGGGCATGGGCGACGACGACTTCGCCAAACCCCAGATCGGGGTGGCGTCGTCGTGGAACGAGATCACCCCGTGCAACCTGTCGCTGGACCGGCTGGCCAAGG
>NZ_JBYCLE010000163.1:0-6294 GCF_057473765.1 Mycobacterium sp. TH-M106
GCCAGCGGCGCCGTCACCGTCGTCGCCGAGCGGCTGGGCCGCATCACCCTGGCGGTCGGGTCGAGGTCCCGCGACTTTCGCTGAGCTTTCACCGAGCATGCATCCACTGCCAATTTCGTGCCGCTTTTTCGCAATGGATGCATGGCATGCCTGTCATGCACGCTCGGCGAGGGTGGCTATCGTCGCCGACCGCGAGGTCACCCCAGGCTCACGCCGCCGCCGCCGCCGCCCCCGCCGCCGCCTACGATGAGACCGCCGCCGCCCGGACCGCCCGTACCGCCGACACCGCCACCCCCACCGCCACCGCCATTATTACCACCTCCCCCGGGGCCGCCGTTACCTCCGGTCCCGCCACCGCCGCCACCGCCAGCTTGGACGCCGCCGCCGCCGGCGCCGCCGGTGCCGCCGATCGCCCCGCCGCCGCCGCCACTACCGAAGCCGTTCGCCCCGCCGGCACCGCCGGCGGGGGCGGCCGCGGTGCCCCCCGCACCGCCAACGGGGTCCCCGCCGCCGCCGCCGCCGTTGCCACCGGTGGTGTCCCCGCCGGAGCCGCCTTGAATACCGGCGCCGCCCCCGCCGCCGCCCCCCCGGGACCGCCATTCCCGCCGCCGCCAAAGTTCGCGCCGCCGCCGCCCCCGCCCCCGGTACCGCCGGCCCCGCCGCCGCCTGTGCCGCCTGCGCCGCCGCTGCCGCCATAGCCAGGGTCACCGCCGGCCCCGCCGCTCGCGCCGCCGCCTAGGCTGCCTGGGCTGCCTGCGCCGCCTGCGCCGCCGGTCCCGCCGGTGACCCCGTTGCCGCCGGCGCCGCCCCCGCCACCGCCACCGCCGGAGCCGCCGTCGCCGCCATCACCACCCGTGCCGCCGTCGCCGACCGCTCCGCCGGTGCCGCCGTTGCCGCCGTTGCCGCCGTTGGTGCCGGACGGTGCGGTCGAATCGGCGGCCGCGTCGTAGCCGGCCCCGCCGTTGCCGCCGTTGCCGGATCCGACGGGAGCCGAGTTCCCACCGGCGCCGGTAGCGCCGGTGACACCGCCGCCGCCGGGGGTGGTGCCGGGCGCACCGCCGCCCCCGCCTGAGCTGGTGATGTCAGTGGGGTTACCCCCGTTGCCGCCGTTCCCGCCGGTGGTTGTGGTGGCGTCACCGGGCGCCCCGGCCCCGCCGTTGCCGGGCGCGCCGGCGTTGCCGCCGTTGCCGCCGGTACCGCCGTCGCCGTTGGTACCCACGCTGCCGAAGTAGCCGGCGTGACCGCCGTCGCCGCCGTTGCCGCCGGCCCCGCCGTTGGCGCCGGCCCCACCATTGCCGCCGTCGCCGCCGGCCGCACCCGCAATGGTGCCTGTGGCTGCGTCGTAGCCGGCTCCGCCTGACCCGCCTGCGCCGCCCGCGCCTCCGGTCCCGCCGAGCCCGCCGACCCCGCCGTTGCCGACCAGCGTCGCGCCATGACCGCCCATCCCGCCGTTGCCGCCGGCGCCGCCACTCTGCGCGGTACCGCCTGCCTCGCCGCCGGCGCCGGTCACCGAACCGGGGCCGCCGGTGAAACCGGTGGCGCCGGCTCCGCCCGTGCCGCCTGCACCTCCGGCGCCGCCGTTGCCGAACAACACACTGGCCGCGTTGCCGCCGGCGCCCCCGTTGCCGCCATTGGAGCCGGTCAACCCCACGCCCCCCGTGCCGCCTGCCCCGCCGTTGCCCAGCAGCGTTCCGCCGGACCCGCCGGCCCCGCCGTCACCGCCGGTGCCTCCTATCCCGCCATTGCCGCCGGTGCCGATCATCCCGGCGTCCCCGCCGGCTCCGCCGGTACCACCGCCGCCCCCGTTGCCGCCCACCCCGCCGGCCCCGGAGAGCCAGCCGCCGTGCCCGCCGGCCCCACCGGCCGCGCCCGCACCTCCGCTCCCGCCGGACCCACCGGTACCGATCAACCCCGCCGCCCCGCCGGCACCGCCGGTCGCCCCCGCGGTCGTCTCTGAATACCCGGTGCCGCCGTTGCCCCACAACAGACCCCCGGCTCCGCCGTTCGGGGCGGACGCGGACCCGTTGGCGCCGTTGCCGATCAACGGGCGCCCCAGCAGTGCCTCGGTGGGCGCGTTGACCACCCCCAGCGCGTCGCGACCCGCCGTCTGCAACGCGGTGGCGCCGCTCGCTTCGGCGGCAGCATACGACCCCGCCGCCGCATTCAACGCCTGCACGAATTCGGTGTGCAAGGCCGCCGCTTGGGCGCCCAGACCCTGATAGGCCTGCCCGTAACCGGAAAACAGCGCCGCGATCCCCGTCGACACTTCATCGCCGGCCGCCGCGGCTACGGCGGTGGTCGGGACCGCCGCGACCGCATGGGCGGCCTGCAGCGTCGAGCCGATACCTGCCACCTGCGTGGCCGTCGACGCCACCAATTCCGGGACCACCACTACGTACGACATCGGACGACCTTCCTGGCAGCGTCTCCAAAGATGTCTCACCGTATCGCCGCTGCGCACCGCCACGGGGCGGGTGTATGCCAATGTTCTTGTCCTGGACACGATCCCGCCACCCGAACCACCGCAGCGACATCCCCGCATCGCAACCCGCCGCCGACGCCGGCATCAGTCGCGGTGCCTCGTCCGCCCCGACCGCCTCGACCGGGCAGATGGGCTGTGTTGGCGGCAACGGGGCTCGGACTGCACGATCACTGCCGATCGCCGTCGAGGCTCAGCCGTCGCCGCCCGCCCCGCGCCGCACCAATTGGTGTCGATGGGCATACACGACGGCCTGGACGCGGTCGCGCACGCCGAGTTTGGCCAGGATCCGTGACACGTGCGTCTTGACGGTCTCTTCGCTCACCACCAGTGCCGCCGCGATCTCGGCGTTGCTGCGGGCCTCTGCGATCAGCAGCAACACCTCGTACTCGCGAGCGGTCAGGGTGGCCACCTCCGGTGGGGTGGGTAACGGGGTGAGCGAGTCGGCGACCCGGGCGGCCAGCCTGCGTGTCATGGCAGGATCGATGACGGAGTCACCCCGGGCGACGATGCGGATCGCGCCCAAGAGTTCCTCCGGCGGAAGGCTTTTGAGCAGAAATCCGCTTGCCCCGGCCCGTAGGGCCTGCGCCAGCACCGCTTCGCTGTCGTAGGTGGTGAGCAGCAACACGCGGGTCGCACCCGCCGCGACGATCGGCGTGATGGCGCCGACCCCGTCTAGCTTGGGCATCCGCACGTCGAGGACGGCGACGTCCGGACCGAGCCGCAGCGTCTCTTCGACAGCCGCGCGGCCGTCGCCGACATCGGCGACGCAGCTGATGTCGGGGTCGGAGTCGATGAGCGCGCGCAGCCCCGCGCGGAACACCGCGTGGTCGTCGGCGATCAGCACCCGGAGCGGTGGGTTCACGTCGCAGCGATCGGTAGTGACACCGTGGCACGCCACTGCCGGTCGTCGTCGGTGCCGCAGTCCAGCGTGCCCCCGAAAAGTTCGGCACGGCGGCGGATACCGTCGAGGCCGCGGTGCAACGACTCACCGGAATACGGCTGCGGCGCGACGGGGTTGGACTGCGCGATTACCAACCGATCGCCCTGGTGGTGAACCTCGACGCGGGCGCTGCCGTCGCCGTGCCGCAGCGCATTGGTGAGTAGCTCCTGCACGATCCGGAATACGGTCACATCCAGGGACTGCGGCAAAGCCGTCGCGCCGGTTGGCAGCACGAGCTCGACCGCGAGCCCCGCGCCGTTCACCGAGTTGATGAGTTCCTCGATGTTGGCCAGGCCGGGCTGGCGGTCGCCGGCGTCGTGGTTGCCGTGCAGCAGGTCGAGTTGACGTCGTAGGTCGACCATCGCCGCCCGGGCGGAGGATTCCACCGCCGACAACGACCGGGTCACCGCGGGCGAGGTGTCAGCCCGGTTGCTCGTCAACGCCATGCGGGCCGCACCGGCGTGGATTCCGATGGCGCTGACGTGATGGGAGATCACGTCGTGCAGATCGCGGGCGATGGCTTCGCGCTCCTGGGTCAGCGCCTGGTCCGTTGCGGCACGCTGCTCCTGTCGACGAAGCCTGTCTCGTTGCTCGAGCTCGGTGATGTACGTGCCGCCGGCCGCGGTGTAGCGGCCGACCAGCCACGGCACGATCACGTTGGAGGCCGTGATCATCAGCAGGAGTCGCCAGTCGTGCCCGTCGGCCGCGGTCAGGACCGCCGCCCACGCGACCGCGCCCGCGAGCAGGGGAACGATCAACAACGACGCCCGGTTCGACAACCATGCCCCGGCGCGGTAGCCGGCCACCAAGATGCCGATATCCCAGAAACCGGTGGCCCGGCCGTGGCTGTACAGCAGCCAGCACGCCACCAACCTCGTCGCGACCTGCGCCACGGCCACCGCGCTCACGCTGTCCGGCGGCGCGGCCAGGGCCAGGTCGGCCGCAATCAGCAGCACCGCCACCGCCGTGGCGGGGAGGGGCGCGTCCGGGTAGATCCCGGAAAGCAGGAAGTAGGTGAGGTCGATCGCGGCCACGATCGCGCCGACCACAAGCGATTGCCGGGCCAGCGACCGGCGCGAGCCTTCCAGGCCGCCAACCGGATCGGCGCTGCCCGCAGGCCCCCACGACCAGAGTTCCCAGCGGCGCGCCACGGCAGGCCACATTACCGCCAGCGGGGTCGGCCATCCCTCCTGAGAGGGATACGGAATGGCCCTGCCGCGCGATGTTTTCGCAGCTCCTTGTTCATAGCGTGGCAGGCATGGAAGCTACGGCCACACTGATCCTCTGGACGGTCCCCGCCTTTGTCCTGCTGTCGCTCATGGAATGGATCGATGACAGGAGCGGCCCCGGCAAGCACGACAACACCTTCTCGGCACGCGACACCGCCGGCAACTGGGTGACCTACCTGCTGAACACCCTGTCCAAGGCGATAGGACACTACGTGCTGCCGTTTTCCACGATCGTGGTCGCCGGTGCACTCACGCCGCTGCACCTGTCGCCCACCCACTGGTGGGTGTGGGTGGCGTGCCTGGTGGTCACCGACTTCTGCTACTACTGGGCGCACCGCGGGGATCACCGGATCCGGCTGCTGTGGGCCGCGCACAGCGTGCACCATTCCAGCAACTACTTCAACATGTCGACCAATCTGCGGTTGCCGTGGTTTCAGCCGGTGTCGACCGCCGTGCGCGGCCTGGCCTGGCTGCCCGCGGCACTGCTGGGCTTCCCCGTGTGGATGATCTTGCTGATGAACACGATCGGACTGATCTTCCAGATCCCCTGCCACAACCAGCGGATCGGAAAGCTCTGGCCCCCCTACGAATTCCTCTTCAACACACCGTCGCACCACCGCGTGCACCACGGCGCGAACAAGCCCTACATCGACAAGAACTACAGCGGGGTTTTCATCATCTGGGATCGGCTGTTCGGTTCCTACGCCGAAGAGATCGAGCCGGTCCGCTACGGACTGATTCACGACATCGACACCGAAAACCCGCTGAGGTACAACTTTCTGGAATTGGCGGCGCTGATCCGCGACGCGGCCCGCGCCACGACGTGGCGCGCACGCCTCGGCCACGTCTTCGGTCCGCCCGGATGGGCCCCGGCCGGCGCGGTGGCTCGTTCGGCCGACGTCCGCAGACTGTCACCGAACCCCGGCGTGTCGCGTGCAGACACGCGCCCTCGCCGGGGCTCGGCGGGGGTCGGGCCCCGACGGTAGTCTCCGCACCATGACCCTGAACCTGTCCGTCGACGAACTCCTCACCACGACCCGCTCGGTCCGCAAACGCCTCGACTTCGACAAGCCGGTGTCCCACGAGGTGCTGATGGAATGCCTCGAGCTGGCGCTGCAGGCGCCCACCGGCTCCAACGCGCAGGGCTGGCAGTGGGTGTTCGTCGAGGACGCCGACAAGAAGAAGGCGATCGCCGACATCTACCTCGCGAACGCCCGCGACTACCTCAGCCTGCCCGCGGCGCAGTACCCCGACGGCGACACCCGCGGAGAGCGGATGGACAAGGTCAAGGACTCCGCCTGGTATCTCGCCGAGCACATGCACGAGGCGCCGGTGCTGCTGATCCCCTGCCTGGAGGGCAAGGTGGACAAGGCGCCGCTGGGCCTGAGCGCATCGTTCTGGGCGTCGCTGTTCCCGGCCGCGTGGAGCTTCTGCCTGGCGCTGCGCTCGCGGGGCCTGGGCACCTGCTGGACGACCCTGCACCTGATCGGCGACGGCGACAAGCGGGCCGCCGAGGTGCTCGGCATCCCGCACGACAAGTACAGCCAGGGCGGGCTGTTCCCGATCGCCTACACCAAGGGCACCGACTTCCGGCCCGCCAAACGGCTGCCGGCCGACCAGGTCACCCACTGGGACACCTGGTA
>NZ_JBYCLE010000164.1:0-1376 GCF_057473765.1 Mycobacterium sp. TH-M106
TTCGGCGTCGCCAACCCCATGGGCAACTCCCCCACCCAGCCGCAGTACATCATGACCTTCCTCAACTTCGGGGCGGTCTTCATGGGCATCGCGCTGACCATCCGCGACCTGATCGGCGAGCGGCCCATCTTCAAGCGAGAACAGGCGGTCGGCCTGTCGACGTCGGCCTACCTGTTCGCGAAAATCGTCGTGTTCTGCGCGTTCGCGGTGATCCAGTCCGCGATCGCGACCGCCCTGGTGGTCGTGGGCAAGGGCAGACCGGTCCAGGACCCGCAATTCTTCGGCCACTCCGCTTTCTCAGCCACCTTCTCGCTGTTCGTCACGGTGGCCGCCACCTGCATGGCCTCGGCGATCCTCGGTCTGGCGCTGTCCGCGTTCGCGCAGACCAACGAACAGATCATGCCGCTGCTGGTGGTGTCGGTGCTGCTGCAGCTGGTGCTCTCCGGCGGAATCATCCCGATGGTCAACGCCGCAGGCCACCACAAACCCCTCGACTACGTGTCGTGGGTGACACCTGCACGCTGGGGTTACGCCGCCGGTGCGTCGTCGATCGACCTGCCGTCGCTGGTGCACGTCCCGCAGGTCCACACCAAGGACCCGCTGTGGCAGCACACCCGTCACATCTACCTGCTGGACATGGCCATGCTCGCGGTGCTGTCGCTGGTCTACGGCCTCGTCGTGCGGTGGAAGCTCCGGCTCAGGCGCTGAGGGCAAGGGCGTACTCGCTGATCGCGATCAGCGCGTCGGTCGCCGATCTGCGGTCCCGAGCGTCGACGGTGATCACCGGAGTGTGCTCGGGCAACGTCAACGCTTTGCGCACTTCGGCTACCGGATACCTTGGCGCACCGTCGAACTCGTTGACCGCGATCAAAAACGGCACGTCGTGGTGCTCGAAGAAGTCGACCGCGGCGAAGCTGTCCTGCAGTCGGCGGCAGTCGACGAGAATGATCGCGCCAATGGCGCCACGCACCAAGTCGTCCCACATGAACCAGAACCGGCGCTGGCCCGGCGTGCCGAACAGGTACAGCACCAGCTCGTCGTCCAGGGTGATCCGGCCGAAGTCCATCGCCACCGTCGTGGTCCGCTTGCCCGGGGTGGCCTCCAGCGCGTCGACGGCCGCGGACGCGTCGGTGACCATCGCCTCGGTGCGCAGCGGCATGATCTCCGACACCGCACCGACGAACGTGGTCTTGCCAGCGCCGAACCCGCCCGCGATGACGATCTTCGTCGAGGCGGCGTCGCGGACCCCCGCAGGCGGGTGGTGCTCGCTAGCGGAGTGCTCGTAGGCCACGGAGCGTCCTTCCTATCAGTTCGCGGCGTTCGCCTCGGGTCGAGTGGTCGTCCAACGTCGGACGTATCCGAAGGTATCCCGACGT
>NZ_JBYCLE010000165.1:0-8599 GCF_057473765.1 Mycobacterium sp. TH-M106
ACCGGTGTCACTGCCACCGCTTCCACTGGTACCGGTGTCGGTGACCGGTTGCCCGTCGACCGAAGCATCCGTCGGCGGCGAGTAGCTTCCAGTCTGCGCAGCCTGGAAGCCCACCGTCACCGACTGCCCCGGCTCAATAGTCTCGTCGTAACTCTTCGGCGTCAGGACGTACTGCGTGCCATCGTGGGCAAGATTGGCGTTCCACATATTTGTTATGGACTCGTTCGCCGGCAAGTCAAACTGAGCCTGCCAGTTCGTTATCGGAGTCGAACCCGTATTCGTGATCGTGTAATCCGCAGTGAAGCCGTTATTCCACTGCGACGTCACCACATACGACCCGTCAACGCCGTCACCACCGCTGCCGGCTGTTGCTCCCGGGTTGACCGAGGCCACCGCATGTGTCATCGCGCTGCCAGCACCCCCGCCACCGGACAACAACGAAGCGACGCTGCCGTTAGCGATCACATCATGGCCGATCAACCCGGTAGACATCAGGTTGATCACGCTGTCGGCCCGCACGAGGAGAGCATCGACCGCCGCTAACGGACCACCTGTCAGCGACTCCGGACCGGTGCCCGTGGCCAACGCTTCAGCGACGCCGTCCAACGGCAGTGCGCTAGACGACGAACCTGGCAAATCGAAGCCATTAGCCGCCGAATCGACGGCGGCTATCATCGGCTCGAATAGCTCTTCGAAATCCGCACGGGCTGGCGGCGCACCCGCCAACGGTGATAATCCGAACACCGAAAACGCCGCTACCGCAGTGCCGGAACTCACCAGCGCATCACGCACCCCGCCTCCACGCGCACCCCGTCGTTCCGCCCGGCACAGCGCCTCGTCTGACTCCGGACCACACGCCATACGCCGGAGCAATTCGACCTGAATCACGCAGCTACCCCCATCTTTCGACTTTTCGAATCAGACTCTCTCCGGCACTCCACCCGTACGCTCCCGCGCGTCCGGACCAAGCCATGCGCACGCGTCTGGGACCGGTAATCGTGGGGATCGACGAGCGCCGGTCTCACCTACGACAGCGTATCCGGGGCGCACGGCAAGTCGAAAAGACTTCATTATTCATGCCCCCCGTTCAGCTGACACGGCCAACCTCACGCATCCAGCACGGGACTATATGCGATGTTATGGCGTTATGTCCAAAAGTCGTTGACTCACCAAAGATGCCCGCGTAACTCCCCTCGTTTGCCCACTGTCGAGTGGGATCGCGTTGCAGGCGGACGGGAAGGTACTGACGATGACAGCCCGAAGCACTTGCGGCGCCAGTGACCTGCTGGACAACCGGATTTCGAACGAGTTTCACACGGCAGATCTGTCCAGGTCGGGCTGTAGGTAGATAACCCGCGCGGCAGGCACCACCGCGCGGATGTTGGCCCCGGCTGCGCCCATGGTCGCCACCACGGGCAGTCAGGTCGGCCTGCGGATCAAGCACAATCTTGGCCGCGACACGCGCCGTACGGTGTGAAAGCTGTAGGTTTCCAACGCGGTCGCCACGGTGAGGATCGCGATGGCCACCAGTGGAGAGCTCAGCTCGACGGGATGGGTGATCTTGCGGAAGCCGTCGTATACCGCGAACACCGAGCCGACGCTGAACAGCACCAGCGCCACCACAAACGAGCTGAAGTAGCGGCTGCGACCGTACCCGAACGGATGCAGGGCATCGGCCTGCTTTGCAGCCGCGCGCTGGCCGAACAACAGCAGCCTCTGGTTGGCGGTGTCAGCCACCGAGTGCACCGCCTCGGCGAGCATCGCGGAGCTGCCGGTGATCACGAAACTAACGAACTTGGCGGCGGCGATACCGGCGTTAGCGGCCAACGCCGCCAACGCCGCCAGAATCGCCGACATGCTACCGCGCGTTGACATCTCTGGCGTTTGTCACAAACCCACTGTGGCACGGAACAGTTCGGCCGGCTGCTGCGCGGCCAACCGAATCGGACCGTCGTCGGCTGCCACCCATACCGCGGCGCCGCGCCGCAGGGTCAGCGTCGCGGACTTGGCGTGTACCGTGACCGGCCCCTCGGTGCACAACAGGATCTGCGGCCCCTGGGAGATGCCGTGCCGCGACGGCGCGTCCACCTCGTGGCCGAGGTCTTCCCTGTCCAGGGTGAGCACCGAAACCGCGAACTCGTCCGCCGGAGTTTCATAGACCAGCTCCGGCCCGTCACGGTAGATGGTTGGTCGCAGGGCCGCTTCGGTGGTGGGGGTGAAGTCCAGCACCCGCAACAGCTCCGGGACGTCGACGTGCTTAGGGGTGAGGCCGCCGCGTAATACGTTGTCGGAGTTCGCCATCACCTCCAGCCCGGTGCCGCGCAGATAGGTGTGCAGGTTTCCGGCCGGCAGGAAGATCGCTTCGCCGCGGGCCAGGTTGATGCGGTTGAGCAGCAACGCCGCCAGCACGCCGGCGTCCCCCGGATAGCGTTCACCGAGCTCCAGTACGGTCTTGACTTCAGCGGCGAATTCCGTTGCGCCGGAACTGACATAGTGGATGGCGCCGTCGAGCACCGTTGGCACCAGAACGTCGAGGTCGGGCTGGGGTGCGGTAATCCACGTGGTGAACAGCGCACGCAGCCCGTCGGCATCGGACTGGTCGCTGAGCAGCTCGATGAACGGATCCAGGTCCGACACCGCCAGCGCCTGCAGCAGCTCGACGGTACGTGCCGACGGTCGGAACCCCGCGAGCGCCTCGAACGGCCCTAGCGCTACCAGCAGCTCGGGCTTGTGGCGGGTGTCGCGGTAGTTGCGGATCGGCGACGACAGCGGAATACCGAGCTGCTCCTCACGGCGAAAACCCTCGGCGGCCTGCTCGGCGCTGGGATGGGCCTGCAGCGACAACGGCTCGTCGGCCGCGAGCACCTTCACCAGAAACGGCAGCGTGTCCCCGAAGCGGGCGTGCACTGCAGCGCCGAGCTGTCCCTCCGGGTCGGCAACCAGCGTGTCGAGCAAAGACGTTTCGCCATTCGCGGTTTCCAGCCAGGCGGGGTCCGCCGGGTGGGCGCCGAACCACAGCTCCGCCTCGGGATGTGCGGTCGGAACCGGCCGGCCGGTGAATTCAGCGATCGCCGTCCGCGACCCCCAGGCGTAGGTCCGTATCGCTCCGCGTAGCAGGTCCACTGTGCCGGTTCCGTTATCCCCGCAAAAGCCGCAAGTATGCGGCCGTCATCTCCAGACGGACGGCCAGCACGGCCAACTGCTGTTCGACGCGGCCGGGCGACGGAAGCAAGCCGGCCGGTCCAGTCGAGTCCGCCCGGTTCGCTTCGGTCGGCACATCCCCGGCCCCGATCAGGTCCACATTGCTCAGGCCCGCGACGCGTGCCGCCACCACGGTGCGCTCAGCCGCCAGCGTCAACGCCACCACCCGTAACCGGTCGGCGGCCGGTCCATCGATCTGGTCGTCGTGAAAGATGTCCTCGGCGGCTCCGGCCGGGCCGGCCGGCTGGGCGCGCGACGCCGCCACCGCATCTGCCAGCCCGGTCGCCGCGACCGCGGTGTGCCCGATCCGCAGCAGCGCCGCCGAGCCGTGCCGGGCCAGCGCGAGGGTTGCCGCACAGTCACCGGCCAGCGCGACGGCCGAGTGGCCGAAGATCCGGTCCGCCAAGGCTTTAGCCGGGTTGGTGAACACTTCACGACCGGCGCTGTTACGCAGTGCCTCGCCGTCCAGCTCGTCGGCCAGCTCCGCCAGGCCGGTCTGCGACCCCGGTGCGCCCTGCGACCCCGAGTCTCCCGGATTCATCGCCGCCGACACCGCCAGACCGACAGCCAGGTAGCGGGGCAGCCCGAATTCGTCGGGAACCCTTACTCTCGGTTCCAGCACCGCGACGCGACCGGCTGTGCTATCGCGCAGCGGGCCCTCGTACGGTGCGGCGACCACCACGCGTGCCCCTCGGCGCACCCCGGTCGCCGCCGCGGTGACCAGCGCCGGATCCCCCGGGTCGTCACCGGCGACGATCAGCACGTCGAGCGTGCCGATCCACGCCGGCGCCTCGGTGGCCAGCACAACCGGCTCGGCTGCCTTATCGCCCAGCGCCGCGGACAGCATCGCACCCGCCGTCGCGGCGGTGCCGCGGCCGGATGCCCAGACCAGCGTGCGCGGCGGATATCCCGAGCGGTCACTGCGCACCGAGTCCAAGGCGCCCTCGGCCACGGCGGCGGCCGTGGCACGGACCTGGGCACCGGCCATCGACGCATTGCGCAGCACCCCGTCGTGGTCGGCGGCGAGCAACGCCGCCGCGTCGTCGAGGTCGATGGTGGATCCCGAAAAAGAGGACGTGCTCACGGCGCTACCTTTTGCGAAAGCTGCTGTACCGCCCTGATCTGCGAGGCGACCTGCGTGATCACCGCGTCGACCTCGTCGGCGGAGCGCGCCTCGACGTTCAGCCGAAGCAGCGGTTCGGTGTTGGAGCTGCGCAGGTTGAACCAGCTCCCGTCACCCAGGTCCACGGTCACCCCGTCCAGGTGGTCGATGGAGTGGATCCGGGTGCCGAACGACTTGAGCACCGCATCCACGCACGCGGGCGCGTCGGCCACAGCGTAGTTGATCTCACCGGAGGATTCGTAGCGCTGATAGTCTGCGGCGAGCTCCGACAGCGGCCGTTGCTGCTCACCGAGCGCGGCCAGCACGTGCAGCGCGGCCAGCATGCCCGAATCGGCACCCCAGAAATCCCGGAAGTAGTAGTGCGCAGAGTGCTCCCCGCCGAAGATGGCCCCGGTGTCGGCCATCAGGGCCTTGATGTAGGAGTGGCCGACCCGGGATCGAACCGGCGTCCCGCCACGCTCGGTCACCAGTTCCGGCACCGCCCGGGAGGTGATCAGGTTGTGGATCACCGTCGCACCGATCTCGCGTTCCAGTTCGCGGGCAGCGACCAGGGCAGTCACCGCTGACGGTGGCACCGGTCGGCCACGCTCGTCGACGACGAAGCACCGGTCGGCGTCGCCATCGAACGCCAGCCCGATATCGGCGTTGCTGTCTTGCACGTACTTCTGCAGATCGGTGAGGTTCGCCGGGTCCAGGGGGTTGGCCTCGTGGTTGGGGAAAGTGCCGTCGAGTTCGAAGTACAGCGGCAGCAGCGTGACCGCGTCGATGGGCCCGAAAACAGCCGGGGCGGTGTGTCCGGCCATGCCGTTGCCGGCGTCGACGGCCACCCGCAGCGGACGCAGCCCCGAGGTGTCGACCAGCGAGCGCAGGAACGCAGCGTAGTCGGCCAGCACGTCCTTATCAGAGATGACGCCGTGCGGCCCGCTGTGGTCGGGAACGCCGGCGATGACGTCGTCGCGGATCCTGGCGAGCCCGGTGTCCGCACCGACCGGCAGGGCGGCCGCCCGGCACAGTTTGATGCCGTTGTAGGCAGCCGGGTTGTGACTGGCGGTGAACATCGCGCCCGGGCAATTCAGCAAGCCGGAGGCGAAGTAGAGCTGGTCGGTGGAGGCCAGACCGATCCGGACCACATCGAGGCCCTGGCTTACCACGCCGCCGGCAAAGGCGGCCACCAGCGCCGGCGAACTCCCTCGCATGTCCTGGCCCACCACCACCTGGCCGGCGCCCTCGTCGCGCATCAACCGCGCAAACGCGGCCCCGACGTCGGTGACCAAGGACTCGTCGAGTTCCTCGCCCACCAGCCCACGCACGTCGTAAGCCTTGATCACACGCTGGACAGCCGCAGCAGGCCGAGACATGACCGGGCTCCTGACGAAGGGGACTCTTCGTCGCCAGCCTAGCTCTGTTCCGGAGTCAGTCCGGCGGGTCGGGCAATACCCGCAGGTGACCGCGGCGGCGCCCGCCGCCGGTACTGCCGGTCCTGCCGGTGCTGCCTTTGGCGCTGCGCATGGTCATCGATGAATTGCGCAATACCGCTGCACCGGGCTCACCCGTACCGGTGCCCGTCGGGCCGGGCTGGGGATACCACCCGCTTGCCGAGGAGACTTGATCTCTGACGCCCTCGCGGACCGCGTCGGCCAGCGCGATCAAGTCGTCGTCTTCGGGATGGGCGACCAGCGGACCGGAATGGCGGACCAGTTCCCAGCCCCGCGGCGCGGTGATCCGGCCCGCGTGGCCGACACACAGGTCCCACGAGTGCGGCTCCCGCGCGGTGGCCAGCGGGCCGACCACAGCGGTGGAATCCGCGTAGACGTACGTCAACGTGGCCACCGCATAGTGCGGGCACCCGGGCCGACAGCAGCGGCGGGGAACGTTCACGGTCGTGAGGTTATCGTGGCCGGCTGGCGCCACCTCGGTGGACACGCGCATTCGGCGGGGAGGCTATCGGCAATATGCCCAACCGTTACCATCGGCGCGTGAACGGTTCGCGCGGCTCCCGCAGAGGCCGCGAGATACGGGGCCCGCTGCTGCCGCCGACGGTGCCGGGCTGGCGCACCCGTGCGGAGCGATTCGACATGGCCGTGTTGGAAGCCTACGAGCCCATCGAACGGCGCTGGCAGCAACGGGTGTCGGCGCTTGATGTCGCCGTCGACGAGATCCCGCGGATCTCGGCGAAGGATCCGGACAGCGTGCAGTGGCCACCCGAGGTGGTCGCCGACGGGCCGATTCCGCTGGCCCGGTTGATCCGCGCCGGAGTCGACGTGCGCGGCAATCCCACCCGCGCGCGAATCCTGTTGTTCCGCAAGCCAATCGAACAGCGCGCCAAAGACAGCCTCGAACTCGATGAACTGCTGCACGAAATCCTGGTGGCCCAGGTGGCCACCTATTTGGACGTCGAACCCACGGTCGTCGACCCGACGATCGACGACCAGTAACCGGGTCCGGTTAACGGTTAAACTATGCCGCGCTTGAGGCGGCGGCGCTCCCGTTCGGAGAGACCGCCCCAGATGCCGAAACGCTCGTCGTTGGCCAGGGCGTACTCCAAGCACTCGGCACGCACCGGGCAGCGCTGGCAGATCTTTTTGGCCTCACGAGTGGAACCGCCCTTCTCTGGGAAGAACGCCTCGGGGTCGGTCTGCGCGCACAGCGCACGGTCCTGCCACTCCTCGTTGGTGGCCGGCCTGGGCTCGAATATCTCGGGCTCGTCGGGAACCACGCTCAAGTGTGGCCGGGCCATCGCGCCCCCGATCGCCGCAGTTGCCTTCCTCACCGCAGTAACTGCGCCGGTGTCGATACCGGTGTGCGGTATGTCGCCGGTTACGCTCCGAAGGTGTTCATAGGACATGCTCCGCCTCCTCACCTGGTTCCGTGATCGTGAATTGTCGGGTCCATCTCAATTCGAACAAGTGATCGAATCTCGGTCTGCGACACCGGAACCGGCAGGCCAACCGGGAAATGACACTGGTGTGATTAGACACCGGTTGACTGCCAGGGTCAAGGGTTGGACCAGAAATTCCTACCATTCCGTTACCGATTTTCGGCGTGTTCGAGACCGGCGAGTCGCTGTCGTGTTGACCACACCCCCGCGCACGGCACTGCGCAGTACTGTCATGCGCTGTGAAGGTCACCGTTCTGGTCGGCGGGGTCGGCGGTGCGCGATTCCTGCTCGGGGTGCAGCACCTGCTCGGCCTGGGCCGGTTCGCCGACGACGGCCAAACTGCTGGTCACAGCCTCACCGCGGTGGTCAACGTCGGCGACGACGCATGGATCCACGGGGTGCGTGTCTGTCCGGACCTGGACACCTGCATGTACACCCTGGGCGGTGGTGTCGACCCGCAACGTGGCTGGGGCCACCGTGACGAAACCTGGCACGCCATGGAGGAGCTGGCCCGCTACGGCATGCAACCGGACTGGTTCGCCCTGGGCGACCGCGATCTGGCCACGCACCTGGTCCGCACCCAGGCGTTGCGGGCCGGCTATCCACTGTCGCAGGTCACCGCGGCACTGTGCGGCCGCTGGCAGCCGGGCGCGGAACTGTTGCCCGTCAGCGACGACAGTTGCGAAACCCACGTGGTCATCACCGATCCAACTGACGGCAACCGGCGTGCGATCCATTTCCAGGAGTGGTGGGTGCGCCACCGCGCCGCAGTGCCCACCCATAGCTTCGCCTTCGTTGGCGCCGAAAAAGCCACCGCGGCACCCGGAGTCGGCGAAGCCATCACCGGAGCCGACGCCATCTTGCTCGCACCGTCCAATCCGGTGGTGAGCATCGGCGCCATCCTGGCGATCCCCGGCGTCCGCGCGGCGCTGCGGTCGACCACCGCCCCCGTGATCGGTTATTCGCCGATCGTCGCGGGGAAGCCGTTGCGGGGCATGGCGGATACTTGCCTGAGCGTGGTCGGCGTGGCGGCCACCTCCGCGGCAGTGGGCCGCCACTACGGGGCACGCAGCGGCACCGGGATTCTGGATTACTGGCTGGTGCACAACGGTGATGATGCCGACCTCGAAGGTGTGCGGGTGCAGCCGGTCCCGCTGCTGATGACCGATCCGGCGGTGACCGCAGAGATGGTGCGCGCCGGACTGGATCTCGCGGGTGTGCGCCTATGATCCGCTCCGGCGAACACGGCAGTGCCGCGACGATCGAGGTTATCCCGGTAGCCGGCCTCCCCGAATTTCGGCCGGGTGACGACCTTTCCGGCGCAGTCGCTTCGGCCGCACCGTGGCTGCGTGACGGCGACGTTGTGGTGGTCACCAGCAAGGTGGTGTCCAAGTGCG
>NZ_JBYCLE010000166.1:0-1166 GCF_057473765.1 Mycobacterium sp. TH-M106
GCGGTGATCACCACGCCCGCCTACTTCAACGACGCCCAGCGTCAGGCCACCAAGGAGGCCGGGCAGATCGCCGGCCTGAACGTGCTGCGGATCGTCAACGAGCCGACAGCCGCCGCGCTGGCCTACGGGCTGGACAAGGGTCAGAAGGAGCAGCGCATCCTGGTCTTCGACCTCGGTGGCGGCACCTTCGACGTGTCGCTGCTGGAGATCGGCGAGGGTGTCGTCGAGGTCCGGGCCACCTCCGGTGACAACCACCTCGGCGGGGACGACTGGGACGACCGCGTCGTCGAGTGGCTGGTCGACAAGTTCAAGGGCACCGCGGGCATCGACCTGACCAAGGACAAGATGGCGATGCAGCGGCTGCGGGAGGCGGCCGAGAAGGCGAAGATCGAGCTGTCCTCCAGCCAGTCCACCTCGATCAACCTCCCCTACATCACCGTCGACTCCGACAAGAACCCGCTGTTCCTCGACGAGCAGCTGAGCCGTTCGGAGTTCCAGAAGATCACCCAGGACCTGCTGGACCGCACCCGCAAGCCGTTCCAGTCGGTGATAGCCGATGCCGCTATCTCGGTGTCGGAGATCGACCATGTGGTGCTGGTGGGTGGTTCCACCCGGATGCCCGCGGTGACCGAGTTGGTCAAGGAGCTCACCGGCGGCAAGGAGCCCAACAAGGGGGTCAACCCCGACGAGGTTGTCGCCGTGGGTGCTGCGCTGCAAGCCGGTGTGCTCAAGGGCGAGGTGAAAGATGTTCTGCTGCTTGATGTTACGCCGCTAAGCCTCGGCATCGAGACCAAGGGCGGGGTGATGACGAAGCTGATCGAGCGCAACACCACGATCCCGACCAAGCGCAGTGAGACCTTCACCACCGCCGACGACAACCAGCCGTCGGTGCAGATCCAGGTCTACCAGGGTGAGCGTGAAATCGCCTCGCACAACAAGCTGCTCGGCTCCTTCGAGCTGACCGGTATCCCGCCTGCTCCGCGCGGCGTGCCACAGATCGAGGTCACCTTCGACATCGACGCCAACGGCATCGTCCACGTCACCGCGAAGGACAAGGGCACCGGCAAGGAGAACACGATCAAGATCCAGGAGGGCTCCGGCCTGTCCCAGGAGGAGATCGACCGGATGATCAAGGACGCCGAGGCGCACGCCGAGGAGGACCGCAA
>NZ_JBYCLE010000167.1:0-6649 GCF_057473765.1 Mycobacterium sp. TH-M106
TGCGCTGAAAGAGCGCGGCGTCACCGACGAGCAGCTGCGCACCATGCTGGTCGACAATCCGCGAAAGATCTTCGAAAACCAGGGCGGCTACTGACGCACACTGGCGGCCCTACCCGAACACGCCAACCGGCTCCGGTTCGGTTTCGTCGCGCAGGTCAGCGTTCGCCGGCACGCTCCGATGGTGCTGGGGGTGCTGGGACTCCCAGCGGCGTAACGCCTCCCGGCACGGCTGTTCGACCAGCGCATAGCTCACCGCCGATATCGCGACGGTGAAGACCAATGTCAACGCCAGCACAACACCCATATCGGCCATGTCACCGCTGAACGCGAACCGTCCGATCACCGGAAACACCATGTCCAGCGCCGCCAGATGCCAGATGAACATCCCGTAGGACCAGCGGCCCAGCGTCACCATCGGGGCGCTGGCCAACAACCGGTGCTGGGTATCGGGGCGGTCCAACACCAGGGGCGCGAGCAGCGCCCAGGCGAGCACCCCGCCCATCGCGGTTCGCACCATGAACTGGTCGACGGTGGCCGGAGTCAACCCTTCCGGGCCGGCCAGTGGCGACGCGGCCACCAGGTAGGCGCCCACCGCGAAGGCCGCCGTCAGCACCCGCCGGCGTGCCAGCCGGTGCATCCAGCCGGGCGGGCTGACGGTCCACTCACCCAGCAGCATCCCCGCGCCGAACCAGCAGCCGTAGGCCGGTGCCCAGTTCAGCGGGTTCACTCCGTAGGGGGTGTGTATCGGGATCAAGCCCCAACCCAGACTCAACAGCGCCACCGCCGCGATCACCGGCACCCGCATTCGCACCGGCAGCCGCGCTGCCGACAGCGCTAGCAGCGGCAACGCGATGTAGAAACTCACCTCGACCGCCAGGCTCCACATCTGCGTCAGCCCCGGTGTCAGCGTCAGGGGTACGTAGATCTGGGTCAACGTCAGGTTAGCCAGCCACACAGCCAAGCTGGCCTGACCGGCATCCGGCAACAACGCCAGGATCACCACCACCGAGACCAGGTAGGCTGGCATGATACGGACTACCCGCGACCGGAGATAGTGGCTGGCGGGTGGTGTTTTCCGCAGCCCCCGGGCCGCTGCAGCGTGACCACGCCACAGTAGGAACCCGCTCACCGCGAAGAAGACCGCGACGGCCATGTCGAAGCGGCCGAAAAGCCGGCCGGTGATGCCACTGGAGTGACCGGTCTGGAACGCGACGTGGGTGGTGATGACACCGATGGCGGCACAGGCGCGCATACCCTCGACGGCCGGCAGAAAGCTGCGGATACCACGAGTAGAGCCCGCCTGCTGGCCGTCACCGGTGCCGGTCATGCAGACAGTCTGCCGGTTATGGCAAGCGGTTCGCCTCGGAACACCCGATTCGTGTTCCAGATGCTGGTCGGCATACCGTAGTGGCTTTAATTTCTGCTGTTAGGGTCGAACAGGTTTCGGTAGCGCCAGCAAGGAGGACACGGCAACGTGAACCGGGCAGTCATGCTGCGTACGGTGGCATGCGCGATCATGGGTCTCGGAGCCGCCCTGCTGATCGCCGCGCTACTGCTGTTCACCTACACTGCCGGCAAGATCGCCAAGATTCCCCTCGACATCGATACCACGCTCGTTAGTGACGGCAGCGGCACCGCTCTCGACCCCGACTCGTTGACGAGTCAACACGCCGTCATCGACATGGACGTGCCGCTGGTGTCGCAGCAGCAGATCACTGTGGAATCGCCTGCCAACGCCGACGTCGTGACGCTGGAGGCCGGCACCTCGGTACGCCGCGCCGACATGCAAAAAGACACCGGCCTGCTGTTGGCTATCGTCGATACCGTCACACTCAATCGCCGCACCGCGATGGCCGTCTCGGATGACACCCGGCCCGGCGGCGCCGTCCAAAAACCCCGCAAGTTCGACGACGACAGTCCGCCGACCAACATCGCGTTGCCACATGAGGGGTTGTCCTACCGGTTCCCGTTTTACACGAAGAAGATGTCCTACCCGTATTTCGACCCGATCGCGCAGCAGGCGTTCGACGCCAATTATCAGGGCGAGGACGACGTCAACGGGTTGCGGACCTATCGGTTTACCCAGAACGTCGGCTATGACGCCGACGGCAACTTGGCCGAACCGGTGAAGTACCCCTCGCTGTACGGCCACGAGGAGGACAGCGAGATCACCGCGCCCGCAGCGGTGTGGGAACTCGACGGTGACCCAGATGCACAGATCACCATGACCCGCTACTACGCCGCCCAGCGGACCTTCTGGGTCGATCCGGTCTCCGGAACCATCGTCAAGGCCAAGCTGCACGCCAACCACTACTTCGCCCGTGACCCGCTGAAACCGGAAGCCACCTTGGCCGACTACACGGTTACCAGCAACGAGGACACCGTCGAAGCCCAGGTCAACTCGGCGCGCAACGAACGGGACCGGGTGGCGCTGTGGTCTCGCATCCTGCCGATCACCTTCACCGCGGCCGGCCTGATCAGCCTGATCGGGGGCGCGCTACTCGGCTGGTTCGGCCTGTCAACCGAGTCGGTGTTGATCGACCCCGGCTTGGACACCGCCGACCATCGTTTTTTCGATGGCTTCTTCGTCGGTTTCGGCCGGAAGACCGTCGAGGCGGAACCGGTGTCCGGAGCTGAGGCCGAGACCGAGAAGTTGCCGACCCGCCCTGGCCCTCGCCGCGATGTGGCTCCACCGCCCGAGGGCCCGGCTGCACCCGCCAGTCACGGCACACTGGAACCGCCCGATCAGCCGTAACCAGGAGACTGCTTCGGCGCGTCGTCCGGGCTTTCGCTGGGTCGCGCCGGGATATGCGCTGACGCTGAGTTTGCTGGTGCTGGCACCGCTGGTCCGGCCCGGCTACTTGTTGCTGCGCGACGCGGTGTCCACGCCGCGGTCGTATCTGTCCGATGGCGCGCTCGGGTTGGCCGAATCGGCGCCCCGGGCGGTGCCGCAGGACTTTGCGGTGGCATTGGCCTCGCATCTGGTCGACGGCGCCATCGTGGTGAAGGCGCTGCTGGTCGGCGGGCTGTGGCTGGCCGGTTTCGGTGCGGCCCGGCTGGCAGCGGCGGTGTTGCCGCAGGCCGGGCTGCCCGGCGAACTGGTGGCGGTCACCCTGTCGATCTGGAACCCCTATGTCGCGGAGCGGTTGCTGCAGGGCCAGTGGGGCCTGCTGGTCGGTTACGGCTGCCTGCCCTGGGTGGCGACGACGCTGTTGACGTTGCGGTCGGCCGGCGGATCGGCACTGTCAGCGTTGATGTTCTGGATGGCGCTGGCCGGCCTGACGCCGACTGGCCTGCTTCTGGCGACGACGGTGGCGCTGACCTGCGTGGCGGCGCCGGGGACCGCCTGGCCGCGTCTGCGCTGCGCCGTCACCGTTGTCGTGGTCGCGGTCGGCGCGGCGCTGCCCTGGTTGGCGGCGTTGCTGCTCGGCTCGTCGTCTACCCCGTCCGGAAGTCCCGGGGTCACCGTGTTCGCGGCCCGGGCTGAGCCCGGCCTGGGCACCCTGGGTAGCCTGACCGGGCTAGCCGGCATCTGGAATGCTCAGGCTGTACCACCTTCGCGGACAACGCTTTTCGGTCTCCTGGCGACGTTAGTGCTGGTCGTCGTGGTGGCGGGCGGGCTCCCGGTGGCGATCCGGCGGTCGGCGGCGCTGCCGCTGCTGGTGCTGTCGGTGGTTTCGGTGGTGGCTTGCGCGGTGTTGGCGACCGGCCCGGGGCTGGCGGTGCTGCGTGCACTGATCGAGGCCGCACCGGGTTTCGGCGTGCTGCGCGACGGGCAGAAGTGGGTGGCCCTGGCGGTGCCCGGCTACACGCTGGCCGGTGCAGGTGCGGTCGTGGGCCTGCGGCGCTGGCTGCGGCCCGCGACAGCCGCGCTGACCTGCTGCGTTGCGCTGATCGCGACGCTGCCCGATCTGGCTGCTGGCGTGTGCGGGCGGATCGAGCCGGTGCACTACCCGGCGGGGTGGTCGTCGGTGGCGGCGGTGATCAACGCCGATCCGCGAACCGTCGCGGTGTTGCCCGCCGGCGGTATGCGTCGGTTCGTCTGGTCTGGGCCGGCACCGGTGCTCGATCCGCTGCCGCGCTGGGTCCGCGCCGAGGTGCTGAGCACCGGCGACTTGATGGTCTCCGGGCATACCGTGCCCGGCGAGGGAGCGCAGGCTCGCGCGGTGCAGGCGCTGTTGCTGGCCGGCTCTGATCCCGCCGCGCTGGCCCATGCCGGGGTGGGCTGGGTGGTTGTCGAGTCAGGCACCGATGGCAAGATGGGCGCGGCCGCCGGTACTTTGGGGCGGCTGCCGGTGGCCTACCACGACGCAGACCTGACCCTGTACCGAGCTGGTGGCGACACGCCGGGCGCATCGACGGTCCGGCGGCGGGTCTCGGTGCTGGCCCACCTGGTCTGGCTGACGCTGCTGACCGTAGGGGCGGCGGGGATGACGTTCGGGTCGCGTCGACGACGCAAGCACACGTCGGGATCGGCTTAAATGTCCAGGAAACGGGCCCGCACTTCGGGAGCAGGCAGCGGGCAGGTGTCGTACTTGCCGAAGACCCGGTAGCGGACAGCGGCGAACCGGTCATAGAGCCAGTCGCGCAGCCGCACGGGAATCACGCGGGCTATCAGCAACACCCGCCAGGGCCCGCCGAGATAGCCGGCCACGCGCAACGCCGCGGCCGACCGGACGCTGACCCGCTCCTCCGGCCGGCCCGGGTCGTCGACGAAGATGAAAGAGTCGACAGCCTCCAGACCCGGGTGGCGGTCGATGACCGCTCGGCCGAAATCACTGTCCAGGGCGGCGAAGCGCAGTACCCCGGACCGATCGAACCGGAGGATGGTCGTCACCGACCGGTTGCAGAATGCGCAGACGCCGTCGTAGAGCAGCACGGGTGCGGCGTGGTGATCGTGCACCGGTTACACCACGCCGCTGACGTGTTTTCCGGTCCGCACCGACTCCAGCACGCCACGCATCGCGGCGGCGCTTTGGCGCCAGGAGAATTCGCTGCTGCGGGCTTGGGCCTTGCTGCCGAGCTGACCGCGCAGGACCTCGTCGGCGAGGAGTTGTCCGAGTCGACTGACTAGCTCGCGGTGGTCATCGACCAGCAGTCCGGTCACCCCGTCGACAATCGAGTCGGCCAGCCCTCCTGATGATCGGTAGCCGATGGTCGGCACCCCATGCTGGCCGGCCTCGATGACCGCCAGCCCCCAGCCCTCCTTGCGCGACGGCAGCAGGTGCACCCAGGCTTGTTGCACCACATGGTGTTTGGTCACATCGTCGACGTGGCCGTGGAAGGTCACCGCGTCGGTGACGCCCAGCCGCGCGGCATGGTCGACCAATCGCTGCTGCCACCAACCGCCACCGACGACGTCGAGGTGTAGCCCCGGAATCCGGACCCGCAGGGCCGCCAGCGCGGCCAGTGCATCTTCGATCTGCTTGTGCGGCACCAGCCGCGACAGCACCACCACCCGCGGCGACGGCGCCCGCGGACCGGACAGCGTCTGCGCCGGTGCCTGGTCGAGACCGTTGCGCACCACCGCGATCCGATCGGCGTCCACACCCAGGTCGACCAAGTCGCGCGCCGACGGCAGTGACACCGTCACGTACTGGTTACGCCGGTTCAGCCACGGCGACAACCGCGACTCCACGAACCACCCGATCCGGCTCAGCACCGGCCCGGCAACCGGCCACTGCTCCCGGTGACAGTGGTGCACCAGCACCGCGACCCGGCGCCCGTAGAGCAGCCGGGCCAAAAACGGCAACCCGTTCTGGGTGTCGATGACCACGTCGGGCCGCGCCCGGCGCAGCGGGCCGATCCCGATCCGCGCTGCGGCCATCGCCGCCAGCGCCCACAGGTACACCGTGTAGCGGCCCCCGGCCCGGCTGATCCGCACCCCGTCGACGACCTCGCTGCGGGGCGCACCCGGATAGCCGGCGGTGCGCAGCGTGACCGCGACGCCGGCCGCGGCCAGTTCCGCCCCGATGCGCTGCAGGTAGGTTTCGCTGCCGCCGCCCTGCGGATGTCCGGTATCACGCCAGCACAGCAGCAGGACCGCGCGCACACCAGTCATCGGGCTACAGCCTAATGGCAGCCTCATGGCGCCGCTGCGCTCGTCGAGGCTGCAGTGGCGGCTCCGGGCCTTCGCCCACCGCTGCGTAGGGTGGCTGCGTGGCTGTGGCCGACGTTTTCGCCCGGCGGGCGACGCTGTCCCGCGCGCTGCGGCTGCTGTGGCGGTTCCGCGACGAGCGCCGCGACCCGGCCCGGTTTTATAGTGCACTGGCCATCGACACCGCGGCGATGATCACCGACCTGTGGCGAGCCAGACACCGCGACGCGCCAGCCGGGCGCACACTGCTCGACGTCGGCGGCGGGCCCGGATACTTTGCGACGGCGTTCGCCGACGCCGGCGTCCGCTACATCGGTGTCGAGCCCGACCCGGCCGAGATGCATGCCGCCGATCCCGCGCACGCGGGCGCCTCGGCCACATTTGTGCGGGCTTCGGGGATGGCGCTGCCGTTCGCCGACGACAGCGTCGACATCTGCCTGTCGTCCAACGTCGCCGAACACGTGCCGCGGCCCTGGCAGCTCGGCGACGAGATGCTGCGGGTGACCAGGCCGGGCGGTCTGGTGGTGCTGTCCTACACCGTGTGGCTGGGTC
>NZ_JBYCLE010000168.1:0-9405 GCF_057473765.1 Mycobacterium sp. TH-M106
CCCGGCATCGCTGGTGGCCACCACTGGGCAGATCTCGTGACCGCCAGCGGGCAGTTTTCATGACCGCCACTGGGCAGTTCCCCATGTCCCTTGACAGGGCCGTCAGGCCGCATCGGTGGTCGCCGGAATCACTCCGGCGGCGGTTGGCCCGATACGCAAGGCATCAGCCGCTCCTGTCGCTGGCGTTAAAAGACGGTACTTATGACAAATCAGCTGGACCCGCGCTGCTTCGACAGCTCGGATGTCGATCGGGAATGCTCAGCAGACAAGTTGCGGCGACACCGCTTTGGGGTATCGCCGCGAGTGGGAGCCAGCAAGTTCCACCGTGTCGATATTGCGCACCGGAGGCCTTACGGTCACGGCGCGCGTGATGGGTAGCCGGCTACCGGGAGCGCTGCGGCGCGCTGGAGAAGTGAGATAAGAGATGGGCGATTGCATTGCGTTTAGACACCTGCCTCAACTCGATAGTCGTCGAGTAGAGGCCATCAGCCGGGTGCGGCGATCATGGCGAGCCTCATCGCCATCTACTTCTACTGTCTTACCCGACAGTCGGGGAATCCGACTGGACGGATCGGTAGAGTCTGCTGGAGATGCGCTGTGCGCGAGTTGCGCTGGTCGACCGTTGCCGTGCGCGGCGAACGCGGTGTTGCGATGCCGTGAGCCTGCAGTCGGGGGCACCATCGCCCCGTCGTGTCACTGCGCCGGGTGCGCCCAGAAGCCTGCTCAGAAATCATTGCACTGCAGTGTTATTCACGCAACACTGCCCCGATCACTCGTTTTGGGCCGGAGCCGGCTTGGAGTTGGCGGTGAGGTCATAGGCGTCAACCCGCCAGGTGCCGTCGACCAGACTCAACTGGTTCCAGCACGCGGTCTGTTGACCGATGTGATCTAGCGACGGGTCAAGTTGCTTGAGCAGGGCCTGGTTGAACGCATCGTGGGACACCATGACGACGGGACCGGGCCCGAGTTCGGTGACCAACTCGAAGAACGCCCGTCTGGCGCGCTCGGCTAGCACCCCCAGCGGTTCCACTCCGGGCGCTGAATCGACACTGCCGTATTGACGTTCCACGTCGGCGCGGCGCAGCCCGGTCTGGGGCCCGTAGTCGCGGTCGTTGAGCCGGTCGTCGATTTGGACAGACACCCCGGCGACTGCCGCGATCGCCTGCGCGGTCGCCACCGCCCGCTGCAGCGGACTGGAGATCACCACCGTGGGATGCCGGGTGGCCAGCTCATCGCCCAACCGGAACACCTCGGCTACACCCACTTCGTCGAGTGGGGGATCGCTGAGCCCGCGCAGTCGTCCGTCGGCGTTGAGGGCGGTACGCCCGTGTCGGGCCAGATAAACGCGTGTCACTGTTGTCACTGCAAACCTCCGAGTATGTGTTCCTACAGGAACCATCGGCCTGGTCGGCAGTTCGGATGTCGGCTCAACACCCCGGCGGAGATCCATCGCGCTCGATCAGGCTACCGCACAACGTCGCGCACGCCTCAGCGGGCTCGCTGCTGGCGTAACTTGGAACCAGCTGGAGATCGGATGTGCATCGGATGCGCCCCTTGCCGGAAGCGAGTCGTGGCGCTTTAATGGGGCGCAGCACGTTAGGTCGGTTCGCGGCGTGTGTTGACGGGCCGACGCACGATGGCGGTGGGGCTCGCCACGACTGCCCGTCGTATATCGACGGCCAACGGTCCCTGCGGAACGCATTGGGATGTGGCTATCTCGTTCAGAGGCACCAC
Organism: Mycobacterium sp. TH-M106; assembly: GCF_057473765.1. NCBI lineage: Bacteria > Bacillati > Actinomycetota > Actinomycetes > Mycobacteriales > Mycobacteriaceae > Mycobacterium > Mycobacterium sp. TH-M106. The sequence goes on from NZ_JBYCLE010000168.1 coordinate 1,735, forward strand.
CGTCAGTGAAAGGTAAGAGCTCCATGGGACGTACGCACCGCATTGTCGACTGGAATCCCGAAGACTCCGTCGCTTGGGAGGGCGGCGAGAGCCGCATCGCCCGCCGTAACCTGTTTTGGCAGGCCGTGAATGTGCATATCGCATTTTCGGTTTGGTACCTGTGGTCGGTGATGGTGTTGTTCATGCCGGCGGCTGTTTACGGTTTTTCGGCTGGCGACAAGTTCTTGCTGGCCGCTACCGCATCGCTGGTGGGTGCACTCGCGCGTATCCCCTATGCGTTGGCGTCCAATTGGTTCGGTGGCCGGAACTGGACGGTGTTTTCGGCGGCGGTACTGCTGATCCCGACTCTCGGGACCATGTGGCTGATGGCCCATCCCGGGCTTCCGTTGTGGCCCTATCTGGTGTGCGCGGCGCTGACTGGGCTGGGCGGCGGCAGCTACTCGTCGTCGCTGGCCAAGGTCGAGGGTTTATATCCGCAGCGGCTCAAGGGCTTTGCATTAGGCCTCACCGGAGGGCTCGCCAACCTGGGATCTGCGTCCGTCCAGATAGTCGGGCTGCTGGTACTTGCCACAGTCGGTCATCAGGCATGGTACTGGGTATGCTCGGTTTACCTGGTGTTGCTGGCGGTCGGCGGTATCGGCGGGGCGTTATTCATGGACAATATCGCCGCTCACCGCACGGGCCTCTCGGTAGCCAACTACTGGTCCGTTCTCAAAGTGCCTGACTCGTGGGGAATTGCGTTTCTCTACCTCTGTGCTTCGGGGACGTTCCTAGGTTTTGCGTTCGCCTTCGGCGAGCTGCTGCAGCACAATTTCAGGGCCGCGGGACAAAGCTACGGTCAGGCGTCGCTGCATGCCGCCGAGATTGCCTTCATCGGACCACTGCTGGGTTCGTTTGCACGGATCGTCGGCGGTCGTCTCTGCGACCGATTCGGCGGTGGCCGCATGGCCTTGAGCGTCTTTGGTACCGCGATCCTGGCCGGCGGGCTTCTGGTCGGCGTCAACACCCACGCAGATCATGTCCACGACAGCGGCGGCTCCCTCGGCGGCTATACGATGGTCGGCTACATCGGCGCGTTCATGGTGCTGTTCATCCTCTCCGGAGTGGGGAAAGCTGCCGTCTACAAGCTGATCCCGTCGGTCTTCGATGCGCGCGGCCGGGCGCTGGGGATCAGCGACACTGAACGGTTGCACTGGGCCCGTGTCCGCTCGGGAGCGGCGATCGGCTTCGCGGGCGCGTGTGGTTCGCTCGGCTCGGTGGGGGTCAACGTGGCGCTGCGGCAGTCCTATGAACTCAGCGGCACTGTGACACCGGCATTCTGGGTCTTCTTGATGTGCTACGTGGTCGCCGCGGTCTTGGCCTGGGCGCGGTTTGTGCGGCCGCACGGGTCGCTGCAGGAGACGACAATGGGAAACGAGGCGCTGGCAGCGACCGCGTCGGGCCGTCGAAACAGCGTGTGAGAAGGCTGCCGAGGGTTTGGGTGACGCGAGTACGTTGAGCATGAATCCCGACATCACATGGCACATCCACAGTGTTACTCGCCGCGAACGGGAAAGCCTTAATGGCCACCGGGGATGCATGGTGTGGTTCACCGGCCTGAGTGGCGCCGGCAAGAGCACGGTGGCGAATCTGGTGGACCGGAAGCTCTACGAACGGGGCATCCATGGTTATGTCCTGGATGGCGACAACGTGCGTTACGGACTCGATGCCGGTCCCGAGCGGCTTGCCAAAACTCATGGTGAAAAGTTCGCCGAGCGTTTCGGGTTAGGGTTTTCAGCCGAGGAGCGCGAGGAGAATATCCGGCGCATCGGGGAGGTGGCGAAACTGTTCTGCGAGGATGGCATCGTTGCGCTCGTCGGCTTTATCAGCCCCTATCGTCGTGACCGCGACAGAGTTCGCGCCAACCTAGCCGACGGCGACTTCATCGAGGTCTTTGTCGATACCCCGCTGGAGATCTGCGAACACCGCGACCCCAAAGGCCTTTACAAACGGGCCCGAGCCGGCGAAGTCAGGGGGTTCACCGGAATCGACGATCCCTACGAAGCGCCGCTGCATCCCGAAATCAGGCTGGACGGCCAGAAGCACCCCGACTTACTGGCAGACGAGGTTATTTCGTATCTGGAGCGAGTGGGTGTGATCCCGTCCCCGTCTCTTTTTGGGCACCGAAGTTCTCCAGACGGGGATGTCACAGTTCGTTCGCAACGAGAAAGGACTGAGGACTTACGGATTCGGGCCGCCAAAGATATGCGATGAGGAGTTAAAGCTGACTGGAATACCTTAATGCGAGCCCGAGGGCTTGGGAAAGCAACATTGTCAAACATCACCCGGAAGAGAGGCGACTAGATGGCTTATCTAGGTCATAATGGAAAACCGATCGTGGAAAGCGTGTCGACCGCTGACGCAGTGAAAAAAATAGCAGGCATGCCGAGGATTCCCATAAAGCGCCCGACCGCGCACGAGATCATCAGCCTTTCGTATGGCTTCTTCACACCGCTGACCGGATTTATGCGTCGGCGAGAGGTTGATGACACCTTGGACAAGATGCAGCTTCCGGACGGGACGCTATGGAGCATTCCCATAGTATTCGACATGTCGGTGGAGAATATCGAGAAGTCCAACATCGCAGAAGGGGACCGGGTAGTTCTTGACTACCTGGGCGCTCCGATGGCCATCTTCGAAATTGAAGAGATATACGGCTACGACCTAGCGCGGATGGCCGAAAAAACGTACGGCACGACGGACACCAGGCACCCTGGCGTGAAGAGGGTGATGGCCTACCAGGACAGGTTCCTCGGCGGCCCGATCACGCTGATCAACGAGCCTGTCTTCAACGAGCCTTTCAAGAGCTACTGGTTGACCCCAAAGCAACACGCCGACGCGTTGAGGGGGAAAGGCTGGAAGCACGCCGTCGCCCATCAGACGCGCAACGTTCCCCACACCGGCCACGAGGCACTGATGAAACAGGCCTGGTTTGCCGCGAACGAGGACCTGCCAGTGGACACCTTGAACACGGGAGTTCTGGTCAACGCAATCATCGGCGAGAAGAGGCCCGGTGATTACATCGACGAAGCAATACTTTTGGCGCAGGATGCCCTTCGCACGAACGGGTACTTTCGTGACGATGTTCACATGGTGTCGTTCACGCTATGGGACATGCGGTACGCAGGCCCCAGAGAGGCTATCTTCCACGCAATCCTGAGGACAAATCTCGGATGCACGCATCATATGTTTGGAAGAGATCACGCAGGAGTAGGGGATTACTATCAACCCTATGACGCGCAGAACCTCCTCAAGCAATATCGGGAGAAGCTCTCGTTAAAGCCTGTCTTTTTGAGAGAAAATTGGTATAGCCCAGAATGCTCGGATATCGAGAGCTCTGCCCTTTGTGGGTTCGGCTCGACGGCTCAAAGCTTTAGTGGCAGTTTGATCAGGAGCATCCTGACCGACGAGGTGAAACCGACGCGAATGGTTATGCGGCCGGAGGTGTTCGACGTGGTCATGGAAAGTGCGGCCAAGTACGGACAGGGCTCGCCCTTCGTGACCGAAGACTATCTGAAAGACCGATTGCCGATCTTTTCCCTCAACAAATTACAGGAGCTCGATTCATGAATAAAAGCCAGGACGATATCAAGATCAATGTCTGGATCAACGACGTACGACTGGCAGCATTGCAGGAGGCCGGGCTGGCGGAAATGGCGAAGGAGGCGTTCGCCGGCATGAAGCGTCTGGCCATTTCCGCGACGGAAGAACAGAAGGATCTCCTGCTGCAACGTTATCCATCGGCGAAGTATGATTCTTCCACCACTCGCTCTATCGAGTTGCTTCCCAAACTGGCGAAGGACAGCTTGTTCGACCTTTCCGTTAAAATGCACTCGACGGGCCCCGAGGTAGTCGGTCGCTTTCTCGAGGAGACCTGATCGCAGGTCCGGCGCCACAGGACATCGTCGGTGGTGCGGTGACCAGGATGCTGATTGCGTTGGCCATCGCGTAGGTCGGCAGCACCGAGGTTCCCGGGTGCGGGGAGTGAGCGGCAGGGGACGTCGCTGGCACGTTTCAACCAGATCCGGTGCCCCCCAGGCTTCTTCACGGTAGGCCGGTTTGTTGGCCGGTCGGTGCGAGCGGTACGCGTGGTCGGCGGTTATTGGAATCCAGCTGGAAACCTGCTGTGTATCAGCTGCTTTGGGTTGTCCGGATGACGTGCTTCGGGTGTACTACAGGTGGAATAGCCTCTGGTTCGGCAGCTGGTATGCTGGCGATCACGGATGATGGCGGTGGGGCTCGCCATAAACTGTCGTATAGCCTATCGACGGCCAACGGTCCCTGCGGAACAGAACAACAGATCAGTACTCGGCTGGCCAATGGTGCAGCCGGATGTGACGCAGAGGATAGCGCGGTGGCCGTTCGTGTTTTGTACACCTTCGAAGCAATCCCGGACAGTGCGGGCCCGCGATGAGAACATCCGACATGCCCCGATCGGGCTGGCGCGTTTGTCACGCGCCCGGCCCACTTGCTCACAACGGCGTGACGGTTACGCGAACATTTTCGGTGAGAGGTAGATAGCGCATGGCGCGTGGGCACACGATCGTGGAATGGAATCCCGAGGACACCACGGGTTGGGAGGGCGGGAACAACGCGGTCGCCCGTCGCAACCTGTTCTGGTTGGTGGTGAACACCCATGTCGCCTTCTCGATCTGGTATTTGTGGTCGGTACTGGTGCTGTTCATGCCGCAGTCCGTCTACGGATTTTCCATCGGCGACAAACTGCTGCTGGCTATCACCGCCTCCCTGGTCGGCGCGCTCGTGCGAATCCCCTACGCGCTGGCCGCCAACTGGTTCGGCGGCCGGAACTGGACGATGTTCTCCTCGCTGGTACTGCTGATTCCGACGGCCGGGGCGATCGTGTTGCTGGCCCATCCCGGCTTGCCGTTGTGGCCGTATGTGACGTGCGCGGCATTGACCGGGTTAGGTGGCGGCAACTATTCGGGGTCGCTGGCCAAGGTCGATGGTTTGTATCCTCAACAGCTCAAGGGCTTTGCGATGGGGCTCACCGGCGGGTTCGCCAACCTGGGGTCGGCGGTCATCCAAGCGGTCGGGCTGGTGGTGCTGGCCGTCGCGGGTAACGTCGCGCCGTACTGGGTTTGCGCGATCTACCTGCTGCTGCTGGTTATCGGCGGCCTCGGCGCGGGGCTGTTCATGGACAACGTCATCGCGCACCGGGCCGGGCTGTCGTTTACCAACGTGCGCAACATTCTCTCGGTGCCCGACTCGTGGCTCATCTCGTTTATCTACTTGTGCTGCTCGGGCTCGTTCCTGGGTTTCGCGTTCGCGTTCGGCGAGGTACTCCAGCACAACTTTATCGTCGGTGGGCAGAGCCACGCGCAGGCGTCGCTGCACGCCGCCGAGATCGCGTTCATTGGGCCGCTACTGGGATCGCTGGCGCGCGTTGCCGGCGGTAAGTTGAGCGACCGCTTCGGCGGCGGGCGGGTCAGTCTGGTCTTGTTGGCCGCCATGATCGTCGGCGGAGCGTTCGTGATCGCGGTCAGCACCCATGACGACCTCACCAGCGGCCCCCAGGGTGCCGCGACGACACTGACGATGGTGGGGTACATCACCGGCTTTATCTGGCTGTTCATCTTCTCCGGCGCGGGTAAGGCGGCGGTGTACAAGCTGATCCCAACGGTTTTCGAGGCGCGCAGCCGGGTACTGGACGTCAGCGACGACCAACGTCGCGACTGGGCCCGGGTCAGGTCGGGCGCGTTGATCGGGTTCGCCGGCGCGTTCGGGGCACTCGGCTCAGTGTTGATCAACCTGGCTCTGCGGCAGTCCTATGAGAGTACCGGCAGCGAGACGCCGGCATTCTGGTCCTTCTTGGCGTGCTATGTCGTCGCCGCGTTCCTGGCCTGGGTGCGTTACGTGCGACCGCAGCATGCGGGTGTCGCGGCATTGCAAGGCGCCGGGCAATGATGACGGCCGGTGGACGACGCGATGAAAGAACCCAATGGCGACGCAACCCACGGGCGGCGTGGGCGCGGCGCGCTCGCTCTCTGGGCACCGAAATTGGAGAGGGAGGCTGAAGTGTAGATTGTTCCCGTTTTAGACGGTGTGACGTTTCCGTACGAAACCTCGTCGTCCCGTGGAAAGTTTCTTACGGGCGATCTTACAGAAAGGAAAAAAGTTATGCAAAAACAACTCGTCCGTCCGAGCAGAGTCCTCCGGGATTATCTGTCCAACTCCCTGGTGTGGGAGGATTTCCTGGCCCAGGGTGGCTTTGTCCAAGACGACATCGTTGTTGTGACCCCGTTTAAGGCCGGCACCACCTGGACCCAGCGGGTCGTCCAGCAGATACTGCAAAACGGTGAGGAGAACGACGGAGGACTTTCGGATGCGTCTCCGTGGCTCGACTCCAGCTGGGGCGACCATGCGCAGATGCTTTCCACACTGCAAAAGCAGCGCGATGCGGGAATACGGCGGGTGATGAAATCGCATGTGCCCGCCGACGCCCTGCCGCTCGCCTCTGAGGCCCGCTACGTGTTTGTCGGCAGAAACGGCAAGGATTTGGGGATCAGCTTCCACATCTATCTGAAGAACTTCACTGCAGAGACGATGTCGGCGATCAACCGGATTCATGCCGAGTGGTGCTCTGACCACGTGCCGCTGGTGATTCCCGACGACGTGCAGGAGTTTTTCGACCTGTGGATCGACACCGACGGATACGGCTGTTGCGATCTGTTCGATATGACGAAGTCGTGGTGGAAGCTCCGGGACGAGCCGAACGTGTTTCTCGTCAACTATCAAACGCTGAGAGATGATTTCCAGGGTGAAGCCGCTCGGCTCGCGGAGTTCCTGTCCTGCGATCCCGCCTCGCTTCGTATGGACGTCATCGAGGAGCATTGTTCATTCGAGTACATGAGCGCCCGCGCGGAAAAAATGGCGCCGTTCGGTGGCGGACACATGGGCAACGCCAAGGCGTTCTTCGACGGGGTCGGAGTGGATAGCGATTACCACAGCGTGTTAAGTCCGGCGTCGATCGAGCACTACGATCGCCTTGCCGTCGAGAAGCTAGGCAAGGAGTGCGCGCACTGGTTGGAGACCGGTGAACTCGCTTCGGCACCGTGATTTAACCCGGCCGTCATCGAGTGCCGTGGGGCTTCGCCTTCAGGCGAAGTCCCACGGCATGAGATACATGTCCCTGAGGGCGATGTCAGAGCGGGCGTTGGGGCGGCGCGACCGGCTGCTTATGGACGGCGTGGCACTGCTCTACATCACGGCGCTTGCGACCGTGGCACAGCGAAGCGGCGGGCACTACCTCCTTTTTCCGGGACTTGCGGCACTCTCGCACGACGTCTTGACCCGGCCATGGGGAAAATGGGCGATCCAGCCCGGGCGGCTCATCCTCACGCCGGCGTTGGGGGCGGCCGTCGGCACAGTGACAACGCGAGCGTTCGGTTACGGTGTTCTGACCATTCTCGTCGTCACCACCCTGTGTCTGCTTCTCCTCGCTGTGCTGCGGTCGAATATCGCCCCGACGATCGCGGCCGGCATACTGCCGCTTGTGTTGGGCATGAAAAGCGGGACCTACCCCGTCTCGGTAGCGTTGAGCCTGGTTGTGTTGGTCGGTATTTTGTTGCCGTGGAGAAAACATTACGTGCGGAAGTACCAAAACAGCCCGGC
>NZ_JBYCLE010000169.1:0-8472 GCF_057473765.1 Mycobacterium sp. TH-M106
CAACCATCACCTCAACCTCTCCGAAAGACGCCGCAACAACTCATCATCGTCCAGTTCGTCGTAGGCGTCGTCGACGTCGGTGCTGCTCTCTTCGGCGACCTCGATCAACTCGGGAAGGATGCTTGCCAGATAGTCGGTGAGTGCCTCCACGGTCGGGTAGTCGAATACCACGGCCGCCGGGAGCGCTTCGCCGAGGCTTTCCGACAGCGACCGCTGCAGGGTGACGCTCATCAGCGAATCCATGCCGGATTGGAAGAAACCGGCCACCGGATCCAGTAGGCGCGGCGACGCCAGCCCCATCGCCGCGACGACCTCTGCGGTGACGTGCTCGAATAACAGGTCGCGGCGCTGCTCGGGCTCGCAGTCGCGCAGCGCCTGCCGGAACTCAGTGGCTGCAGCGTCGGCACCGGCACCATCGACGCTGCCGCCGGTCTCGTTCGCCAGCAGGTCATCGACGATGTGCAGCGCTGCCCTGGTGCGATAGGCGCCTGCCAGTCGGGCCCAATCGGCGGCGACGACCGTGCAGCGAACCGGGGCGTGCGGGCCGGTGATCAGGGGTAGTGCGGCGATGGCGACCTCGTCGGGCATCGGTTCGAGTCCGGAGTCCACGGTTACCTGGCGCTGCGCGTCGGATTGGTTGTCGGTCAGCGACTTCCACAGGCCCCAGTCGATCGTGGTGGCCGGCAATCCGGCGGTTCGGCGCGCATAGGCGAAGGTGTCCAGGAAGGTGGTGGTCGCCGCGTAGTGCGCCAGCCAGCGCGAGCCGGTCAGTCCGGAGATCGACGAGAACAGCACGAACTGCCGCAGCGGGTGCGTCAGCGACAGTTTGTGCAGCAGTGCCGCCGCATCGAGTTTCGGCCGGAACATCGAGACGACGTCGTCGTCGGTCATGTCGCGCAACGTCACCGGTCCGCCCCCGAAGGCACCGAGGTAGATGCCGGACAGCGGTGGCAGGTCGGCGCCGAAGCGGTGGAACAGGGCGCTCATCGCGGTTTCGTCCGAGGCGTCTGCGGCCACCGTGAGCAGTGTCGTTCCCGTCGGGGTCAGGCCGGCGGCCAGCTCATCGAGGCGAGAGCCCGAATTTCTCGACACCGCGACGATGGTGCCGGCACCCATGGTGGCGAGTTGGCGGATCAGCTGCGGTCCGATGTTGCCGGTCGCACCGATGACCAGCTGGCAGCCGTCCCGGTCGAGAACGATCGGGACGGCTGACGGCGGTCGGCCCGGTTGCAGGCGCGGGACTCGGCGGACACCGGCTCGGTACACCACCTGGTCCTCGCCGTGGTCAGCATCGCCGGCGGTGGTGGTGTCCGAGGCTTCCAAGGCGGCAGCTTCGGCGGCCACATACTGTGCGGCGAGCACCGCCGGCACCGACTCGTCGACGTCGACCAAGCCGCCCCAGATCTCGGGATGCTCCAGCGCCAGGGAACGGCCCAGTCCCCATAACACGGCGTGAACGGGGTCTGCCCGGTCGCCGGCATCGATGGGCTGGGCATTGCGGGTGAGCAGGAACACCCTGGGCGGCTGAGATATTTCTGCGGTTTCTGCCGCTTCTGCCGCTTCTGCAGCCGCTACTGCCAGCCGCCGGGCGGTGTTGAACAGGCGGTAGGCCGCTTCGGCGCTGAATTGACCCGGCACGGGCTGGGTGGGCCGGGGTGCGTAGAGAACGCGGGTAACTCCGGCGAGGGCGTCGGCGAGCGCCGGCCCGGGTGCCGTGAGCACCGACGGGCTCAGCACCTTGACCGCACCGGCCGCACCTGCCGGAGCGCCGAGCGAACGCGATATCTGGGCACCCGGATCGGCGTCGGCGATCACCAGCCAGGACTCACCGGGGCCGGGCGGGCGGTGTTGCGCATCGGGCAGGCTGCGGGGCGGCCAGGCGAGTTCGCACCACCATTCCCGTGGGATCACTGCGCTGCTCTGCTCGCTGCTGTGCCCCGGCCGCTCGGCACTCGGCTCGGCCGGTGCGCGCCGTCGCCGGGCAACGTCGAGCCAGTGGCGGGTGTGCTGCCAGGCAGTGGTCGGCAGCACCGGATGCGGTTCGGGCGGGTGCGTGGTTTGCGGCGGGTGGCTGGTGTGCGTGCGGTTCAGGTTGGTGTGGAAGGTCACCGTGTCGTCGCCGTCACGCCACAGTGTCCCGATGCTGTGGTGGTGGGTCACCGATTCCAGCGTGTCGTCGATGGCGTGGATCAGCATCGGGTGGGCACTAACCTCGATGAAGGTGGCGTGTTCTTTTGCGGCAGCGGTGATGGCCTGGCTCACCCGTGCCGGTTGGCGCAGGTTGGCCACCCAATAGTCGGCGTCCAGCTGCGCTGTGGCCGCATCGGTTTCAGTGCGTTCGGTGACTGTCGAAAAGAACGCGATGGCCGGGTCTCCGGGGATCAGGCCGGTCAGTGCCGCCCGCAGCTCGGGCAGGATCGGATCCATCAGCGCAGTGTGCGAGGCGACCTCCATGTTGACCCGCCGGGCAAACCGGTTCCGGGCGCTCGCCGCGGCGATCACCGCGTCTACCTGCTCGGGCCGTCCGGCGACCACGGTCTGGCGCGGCGAGACATAGCCCGCCACGCTCACACCCGGATAGTCTGCGATCGCCGCCTCGGCGGCCCCGGCGTCCAGGTTGAGCAGGGCCACCGCACCATGGCCGGCGAGCCCGGACATCAGTTGGGATCGGGCAGCGATCACCCGGAACCCGTCAGCCGGGCTCAAGGCCCCGGCCACCACGGCGGCGGTCACTTCCCCCATCGAATGCCCGATCACGGCGTCCGGGTGCACCCCGTAGGACCGCCACAGTTCGGTCAGCCCCAGTTGCAACCCCATCAGCACCGGCTGCACCTGCGCATCGCCGCGCAGCGGCTCACCACCGGTGATCGCCTGCCACAGCGAAAACCCGACGTGCTCAGCGAAAACCGGCTCCAGCCTGGCGATTGCAGTGGCAAACACCGGCTCGTCGACGAGCAACTGCCGACCCATCCCGGCCCAGTGCGAACCCTGCCCTGAGTACACGAATACCGTTCCGGGGCTGCATGGTCCGTCGTGCGGGCCGACGAGTCCGGATGCCGACCGGCCGGCAGCCAAGGCTTGCAACCCGGCCACCGCGTCCGCGCGGTCGCGGGCGCACACCGTGGCGAACTTGGCGTGCAGAGCGCGGTGGTGGTTGAGGGTGTGGGCCACATCGGGTAGTGAAACCCCGGCTCCGTCACCGTCCATCCACGCGGCCAGCACGCCGGCCGCCGACGCGATACGCTGCGGGCTCTGCCCGGAAATCACCAGCGTGCTGACCGCCGGATCGGGCTCGCGGACGGCCGCAACGGCGGCGTCAGGGTCCGGTGCCTGCTCGATCACCACATGCGCATTGGTGCCGCCGAATCCGAACGCCGAGACCCCGGCCCGCCGTAAACGCTGCGGACCTGGCGTATCGGGCCACTCCTGTTGTTCAGCGACAACTTTCAGCCGCAACTGGCCGAACGGAATATGCGGATTGGGGGTATGGAATCCCAGGTTCTTCGGGATGCTCGAATGCTGGACCGCCAACACTGCTTTGATGAATCCTGCGATACCGGCGGCTGCCTCGAGATGGCCCAGATTCGATTTGATCGCGCCGAGCAGCAGCGGCGAGGCTTCTGGGCGCCCGCGACCCAGCACCGTGCCGAGCGCGCGTGCCTCGATGGGATCTCCCAGCAAGGTTCCGGTCCCATGTGCCTCGACATAGTCCACTTCATTCGGCGGCACACCGGCATTGGTGTACGCCGCACGCAGCACTGCCATCTGGGCGGCCGGGTTGGGCGCCAGCATCCCGTTGGACCGGCCGTCTGAGTTGACCGCCGAACCCCGCACCACTGCCAGCAGCCGATCGCCGTCACGCACCGCGTCACTGAGTCGTTTGAGCACCACCGCGCCGCAGCCCTCGCCGCGGACGAAGCCATCGGCGTCCGCGTCGAAGGTATGGCAGGCACCGCTCGGCGACAGCGCGCCGGTTTGGTCGAACGCCCGGAAGACGCCGGGCGACAACAGCAGATTGACTCCGGCCGCGATGGCCAGGTCGCACTCTCGTGTCCGCAGGCTCTGGCAGGCCAGATGTATAGCGACCAGCGACGACGAGCAGGCGGTGTCCACTGTGACAGAGGGGCCGCGCAGATCAAGGAAGTATGATAGGCGATTGGCGATGATGCTCAGCGCGCCACCGGAATTGCTCCATGCGTCAACACCGGCCAGATCATGAGATGGCATGTAGCCGTAGTCGGCGTAGCACGCGCCGGCGAATACCCCTGTCTGTGATCGTCGTAGCGAACTCGCTGGAATCCCGGCGTGCTCTAAGGCTTCCCATGCGACTTCCAGCAAAAGGCGCTGCTGGGGGTCCATCTTGGCGGCTTCACGGGTGGAGATGTCGAAGAATTCCGCGTCGAAGGCGTCGATGTCAGCCAGAAACGAGCCCCAATGGGTGGTGCTGGCGAGCAGCGCCGCAATTTCGGGCGAGCCGTCGTCGAACGGCGCCCACCGATCCGGCGGCACCTCCCCTACCGCCGACCGGCCCTCGCACAGGAACTGCCACAACGCATCCGGACCGATGATCCCACCGGGAAAGCGGCAGCCCAGACCGACTACCGCGACGGGCTCATCGAAGTTGCTGCGCGCCGGGTCGGGCACCGGCTGGGCTGCGCTTGCGGCGGCGTCGGGCTCCACGCCGCCGAGAAAAGCCGCCAGCTCACCGATCGTCGGGTGCTGCCAGAGCTCCACCGGTGAGACCTGCCGCCCGAGCAACTCCGACAGCTCCCCGCAGAGCACGACCGCGTCACGCGAGCCCACACCGAGATCGTTGATCGACGCGTCGAAGTCGACGTCATCGGGACTGCAGCCGATGTTCGTCACCAGGTAGTCGGCTAACCAGTTCCGAAGAAACCCTTCGTCGAAGCCCGCGGTCATGGGCGAATCACGCTTCTCATCGCAGGCCATCCCCTCCGAGCGGAGCCGATTCCACCTGGTCGAACAACTCATTCAACACGCTGCTGTCCGAGCCGGGCAGCACGTCAGCAGCAGCCGAGTCTTCCTGCGGTAACAGCTTTTTGGCGAGGTGCGCTGCCAACGCCGAGGTCGTCGGGTGGTTCCACAGCATCGTCGCCGACAGCTCGATACCGACGAACTGCTCGGTCTCGCGTCGCACCGACATCGCCATCACCGAGTTCAAGCCCAACTCCGCGAATGGCCGGTCCAGTTCGAGTTCGGCTTCCGGCATGCGAAGTTCGCGGGCTAGGATGGCACGCAGGCCGATCTCGAGTTCACTGAGCAGCTCCGCTGCGGGCAGCTGCGACCAGGCTTTGGTTTGTGTGGTCGACACAGTGCGATCCGCACCAGCCTGCCCTTCCGGCGCAGGCAGCGGGACGATCACGGCTTGACCGACATCGTAGCGGGCCACGTGGTCCCAGGCGGCGAACGCTTCTCCGGCGCTGATCGGGCGTGAGCCCATCCGCTCCAGCTCATCCAAGACGACAGCCGCGTTCGCGGCGAACCCGAGCCCCCGCCAGGCCACCCAGTCCAGGCTCATGGTGCGGCAACCCCGGCGGCGACGCGCCCGGGCCAAGACATCGAGGTAAGCGTTCGCCGCCGCGTAGGCGCCCTGCCCCGGTACCCCGAACACCGCCCCGGCCGCCGCGGTCAGGAAGAAGAAATCTAGCCCGCCCGAGTCGCCCGGCGGGAACATCTCGTGCAACACCTGTGCGCCCGCGATTTTCGGCCACAAGGTGTCGCGCAGGCGGCTGTCGGACATCTCGGTGAGGAGTTGGCCTTCGGTGACTCCGGCGGCGTGGATGACGCCGCGGATCGGCGGATCCCCGGCGTCGTCGCGCGCGGCCAGCAACGCTTGGACCGCCTCGCGCGACCCGATGTCGACCGCTACCGCATCGACCGAAACGCCGCGCCGTTCCAGTGCCCGGATCGCGGCGATCTTGTGCCGGACGTCGACCGTGTCGGCAGGGTTGCCGGGGTTGTCCCAGTCGCGCCTAGGTGGCAGCGGTGTGCGACCGGCGAGCACCAGCCGGTGGGCACCGTGGTCCGCGAGCCACGCCGCCATCAGCAGCCCGAGTGCACCCATGCCTCCGGTGATCAGGTATGCCGCATCGGGCCGGCATCGCAACGCCTCTCGCGCCGGTTCGCCGGCGATCGGCGTCAAGACGGGGGTGAAGAACGTGCCGTCGCGTAGCACCAGGATGGACTTTGCCGGTGTGCTCAGCACACCGGCCAGCGCGGACACGTCATCGGCGGTGTCCGCCCGATCTTCGCAGCCGCCCGGTGCCGCGGGTAGGTCGATCAGGCCGCCGCAGAGCTGAGGCTGCTCGGCCCGGATGACCCCGGCCAGTCCCCAGAGGCAACCCTGTCGCACCGCGGCATCGGAGGCGGCCTCGCTGACGCCGCGCGTGATGATCCACAGCGTGGGCGGGTGGTCCTCCCGTTCCGCCAGTCGTGCGACCAGGCCGGCCACTTCCGCCGACAGCCGGGCTGCGCAGTCGATGTCGGCGCCGGTTGCCGGGCCGGGATCGGCGAGGTAGAGGATGCAGTCCGCCTCGGCGATGTCGGCAGGCCGGTGGCCGAGGCAGGCGAGTTGATCGCGCAGCGTGCGGGCAGCGTCGGCACTATCGCCCATACCAACGATCGCCACGGTGGCCGAGCTGTCGGATGCCTGCCGTGCGGGACGCTCCCAGGGTTGCCAGTCGAACGTGTGCACCATGGTGCGCGGATCAGTCGCGGTAGCCATCGAGCCCAAACCCACTGGGGCCACAGCATCCACGCCGTCCACGGCATCCATGGCGTCCACGGCGGTGTAGCGCAGTGCGCGGATGTCGACGCACGTCCTGCCGTCGGGTGCCCGCACCGCGATGTCGACAATCAGCGCATCCTCATCGGTCTTGTCACCGATGCGTCGATGCACCTCGACCGAGCCGCAGGGCTCAGTGAGTTCGAATGCGAACCGGACGCTTTCGACGGCGGCTGGAACCATCAGCTTCGGGTTGGAACTGTCGACCAGGCGGGCGACATGCAGCGCCGCATCAAGCAGGGCGACCGTCGATCCCTGCGACAACTCCACGTCGGCGTGCAGCCGCTCAGGCGTCGACCGGCCCGTACGGATCGACCATCCGAACGGTCGTCCCTGGCTGCCCCAAGTCCGCCACAGCGAGGTGACCGACTCGTCGGTGAACTCGGTGCCCGCTGTGCCGGGATCGGGTGATTCACCGCCACCCGAGTCGTCCGAGGGGTGGCGGACGATACGTGCACGGAGATGTCTGACCCAGTGGTGCCCGCAGTCGTCCGCCGCGAGTCTCGATGCCACGGTGATGAATTCAGCGTCACCGACCACCTGAATCACCCGCGGCTGGTCGACGGCGATCGGATATTCGAATCGGATGTCGGACAGCGCCAACGGGTCCGGGTCACCCTGGCCGACCGCAGCCGCCACAGTAGACGCAGCAGACAGAGTCTGCAGCAGCACCGATGCCGGGACCACTTCGGTGCCGTGGTTTCGATGATCCCCCGGGTAAGGTTTGACCTCCGGGGTCAGCCTCGCCTGCCAGAGGTGGCTGGGCGACCTACCGGCGACCGCGATATGTGCGCCAAGCAAGTTGCCCGGCTGGGGGGCAGCTTCGGCGGCCTGGGCTGTCTTGACCGGGTCCACGGCGGATATCCAGTGGTGGGTGTGCTGCCAGGGTGTGCCCGGCAGGACCGGATGCGGCTCGGCGGGGTGCGGTGTCGGCGGGGGGCCGGTGGTGTGGATGCTGTTGAGGTTGGTGTGGAAGCCGAGTGTGTCATCTTTGTCGCGGGTCAGGGTGCCGACGCTGTAGTGCGGGGCAGGCGGGCTGGCGGGGTGAGCTCTCAGCGTTTCGGTGACGGCATGAGTCAGGATCGGATGTGCGCTGATCTCGACGAAAATCGCGTGATCGCGGGCGGCGGCGGTGATGGCCTGGCTCAGCCGCGCCGGCCGGCGCAGGTTGGCCACCCAGTAATCGGCATCCAGCAACGGGTTTCGGTCCTGCGGTGGGCCGGTAACGGTGGACAGGAACGGGATGGCGGGAAGTTCGGGGGCCAGGTCTGTCAGCGCCGCCCGCAGCTCCGGCAGGATCGGATCCATCAGCGCGGTGTGCGAGGCGACCTCCATGTTGACTCGGCGAGCAAAGCGCTCCGCTGCGCTGACCGCGGCGATCACCGCGTCGACCTGCTCAGCCGGTCCGGCGATCACCGTCTGCCTGGGCGAGATGTAGCCCGCCACGCTCACATCGCAGACGTCGGGCTGCTCGACCAGTAGCGCCTCGACCGCCTCGGCGTCAAGCTCGAGTAACGCCACCGCACCCTGACCGGCCAGCCGCGCCATCAACGCCGAGCGGGTGGCGATGACCTTCAACCCGTCGGCCGGGCTCAACGCCCCGGCCACCACCGCCGCACTCACCTCCCCCATCGAATGCCCGATCACCGCATCCGGCGTCACCCCGT
>NZ_JBYCLE010000170.1:0-1033 GCF_057473765.1 Mycobacterium sp. TH-M106
TTGGAAATCCAAGCCTACGACGAGTTGTGCTTTCCTGGGCTGGCCGCCGAATGGGCGAAATGCGATGGCCTGCGGCCCTTTGTCGGCGCGCTGACGATGGAGTTGCCGACGGACACCGATGAGCAAGTCGCGTCCTGGATCGCGGCCGGGACACCGCCGATTTGCTTCGGGTTTGGCAGCGTGGGGGTCGAATCTGCTGCCGACACCCTCGCGCTGATCGGTGCGGCCTGCGCGCAATTGGGTGAGCGGGCGTTGGTGTGCGCGGCCGGGACCGACTTCAACCACATGCCGCCTACGGAGCATGTCAAGGTGGTGGGCGTGATGAATTACGCGGCGGCCTTTCCGCGCTGCCGCGCGGTCGTGCACCACGGTGGCACGGGCACCACGGCCGCTGGCCTGCGCGCCGGAGTCCCCACGTTGATCCTGTGGACGATGCCGGATCAGGCGCTCTGGGGGGCTCGGGTCAAACGACTGAAAGTTGGCACCACCCGGCGCTTTTCGTCTATTACCCAGGAATCGCTGGTCGCGGACCTGCGGACCATCCTGGCTCCGCACTACGCTGCCCGGGCTCGCGAGGTCGCCACCCGGATGACTACACCCGCCGAAGCCGTCACGGCCGTCGCAGATCTTGTGGAAAATTTCGCCCGCTTGGGGCGTGTCGGCTGATCCAAACACCTCCGGGTCAGGATTTGGAACGATTGCTCGCGGGGGAATCTGATTCGGCCAGCATGGGGTGCGCGCGGCGGTGTGCTGAGGAAATACTCCGCGATCTGCATAGGTTGACGGGATTTTCAGCAACAAGCGTCGCGCCGGATTTGTGGTGGTCAAGTTTGGCGTGCCTATTTTGGCGTTCACCCGAGAATGGTGGAATTGACCGGGCTTGTTGGCTAGCCGTGTGATAATTCCTCGACTCGACGGACTCGGCTTCTTCCCAGTTAGGTGACCTTGAACCCGGCTGACAGCGTTGGCTCCATCCCATCAGTTCCGAGTCAACGCTCGGAAAAATCGGGATTTCGCCCCGACATCGAGGGCT
>NZ_JBYCLE010000171.1:0-7930 GCF_057473765.1 Mycobacterium sp. TH-M106
ATCTCGTTGGTGCCCTCCAGAATTCGGTGCACCCGCAGATCGCGGACGATCTTCTCCAGACCGTACTCGCGCAGATAGCCGTAGCCGCCGTGCAACTGCAGCGCCTGGTCGGCGACGTCGAAACACGCGTCGGTGACGTAGCGTTTAGCCATCGCGCACAGCTCGACCTTGTCGGCGGCATCCTCGTCCAGCGCCGTCGCCGCCCGCCACAGCAACAGCCGCGAGGTTTCCAGCGCCGTGGCCATGTCGGCCAGGCTGAACCGGATAGTGGGCTCGTCGAGCAGGGGGCGCCCGAACGCCTCCCGGTCGGCCAGATAGGCGACGGCCTTGTCGTGGGCGGTCTGCGCACCGCCCAGCGAGCACGCGGCGATGTTGATCCGGCCGCCGTTGAGCCCGTTCATCGCAATGGAGAAACCGCTGCCTGCACCGTCGGGGCCGCCCAGCATGGTGTCGGCGGGTACCCGCACGCGATCGAAGACCACCTGGGCAGTGGGTTGGGCGTTCCAGCCCATCTTCTGCTCGTGGGCACCGAAACTCAGTCCAGGACGGTCTTTTTCGACGATGAAGGTGGAGATTCCGTGATGGCCCGGCTGTGCTTCCGGGCCGGTGCGGGCCATCACCACGTACACCTGCGAGGCGCCGGCCCCGGAGATGAACTGTTTGACGCCGTCGAGCACGTAGTCCGAACCGTCAGCGACCGCGCGGGTACGCAACGCACCGGCATCGGATCCGGCGCCCGGTTCGGTCAGGCAGTAACTGGCGATGACGTCCATCGACGCCAGCCGGGGAATCCAGCTCTTGCGCTGCTCCTCGGTGCCGTAACGGTCGATCATCCAGGCGCACATGTTGTGGATGGACAGATATGCTGCGGTCGTCGGGTCCGCGGTGGCCAGCTGCTCGAAGATGCGCACCCCGTCCAGGCGGCGCAGTCCGCTGCCGCCGACGTCGTCGCGGCAGTAGATGGCCGCCATCCCGAGCCCAGCGGCCTCTCGCAGCACATCCACCGGAAAGTGTTGAGTGGCATCCCATTCCAGTGCATATGGGGCGATTCTCTTGTCGGCGAACGTGGCTGCTGTCTCGACGATCTCCCGCTCGTCATCATCGAGGCCGCCGAGGACGCCGAGGACGCCGGGGCCGGTCATTGCATGGTGGGCATGTGGAACTCGGCGCCGTCCTTGATGCCCGACGGCCAGCGCTGCGTGACGGTCTTGACTTTGGTGTAGAACTGGATCGACGACGTGCCGTGCTGGTTGAGGTCCCCGAACCCGGACCGCTTCCAACCGCCGAAAGTGTGGTAGGACACCGGAACCGGGATGGACACGTTGACTCCGACCATGCCGACCTGTACCCGCGAGGTGAAGTCGCGTGCGGTGTCGCCGTCACGGGTGAAGATCGCCACGCCGTTGCCATACTCGTGCTCCGACGGCAGCCGCAGCGCCTCTTCGTAGTCCGGGGCGCGGACCATGCACAGCACCGGCCCGAAAATCTCGTCGGTGTAGACCGACATCTCCGGGGTGACGTGGTCGAACAGCGTCGGCCCGAGGAAGAATCCACCCTCCAGATTCGCGTCACCGAACTGCATTTCGTCGCTGCCGCGGCCGCGACCGTCGACCACCAGTTCGGCGCCGGAGGCAACGCCGGCGTCGATGTAGCCCTTGACCCGCTCAACGGCGGCAGAGTTGACCAGCGGGCCGAAGTCGGCCTTGGGGTCGAGGCTGTGGCCCACCCGCAGGTTGTTGATCCGCTCGACCAGTCTGGCGCGCAACCGTTCCGCGGTCTGCTCGCCGACCGGCACCGCGACGGAAATCGCCATGCACCGCTCCCCGGCGCTGCCGTAGCCGGCGCCGATCAGCGCATCGACTGCCTGGTCCAAGTCGGCGTCGGGCATCACGATCATGTGGTTCTTCGCACCGCCGAAGCACTGAGCGCGTTTGCCGTTGGCGGTCGCGGTGGAGTAAATGTACTGCGCGATATCGGAGCTGCCGACGAACCCGACGGCGGCGATCATGGGATGGCGCAATATCTCATCCACGGCCTCCTTGTCGCCCTGGACCACCTGCAGCACCCCTGGCGGCAGGCCTGCCTCGACGAACAGCTCGGCCAGCCGCACCGGCACCGACGGATCGCGTTCGGAGGGTTTGAGGACGAACGCGTTGCCGCACGCCACCGCCGGCCCGGCCTGCCACAGCGGGATCATCGCCGGGAAGTTGAATGGGGTGATACCCGCGACCACGCCGAGCGGCTGACGCAGCGAGTAGACGTCGATGCCCGGCCCGGCGCCCTCGGTGTGCTCACCCTTGAGCAAGTGCGGGATCCCGACACAGAACTCGATCACCTCGATGCCGCGCTGGATGTCGCCGTGCGCATCGGCCAGTGTCTTACCGTGCTCGCGGGAGAGCAGTTCGGCCAGTTCGTCGGCGTGGGAGTTGACCAGCTCGACGAAACGCATCATCACCCGGGCGCGGCGCTGCGGGTTGCGTGCTGCCCAGTCGGGCTGTGCTTGGGCGGCCGACGCCACGGCGGCGTCGACGTCGGCGGCGTTGGCCATCGCCAGCTTCGCCTGCACCTCGCCGGTATTCGGGTCGAACACGTCGGCGGTTCGCCCTGACTGACCGTCGGTGCGCTTGCCGTCGATGAAATGCGGAATCTGCGTGGTCATGATTGCCCTCGAAACGATGGAATTGCAGATACGAGTCAGATACTAGGACATCCTAGTAAATGTCGGCGGTGGTGGCAAGCCGGCGAGGTGGCTGGGACGGTCAGAGTCCGACATCGGCGAACGCGTGCGCGACCCCACTTGCGACGACCAGGAGTTCGACACCGCCGGCCAGTGTGAGCAGCCCGGTGTCGGCCGCGATCGGCAAACCGACTGCGTCGAGCGGGTGGGTGAGGTTTTCCAGGAAAATGCTGACGTCATATGCCGGCAAACTGGTCACCAGTGCATTGGCGATATCTGCCGTCGGAAGAAGAGTCGCGTAAGCCGACGAGGCCCCAGCAGAGAGCGAGTTGATGACGTCGGCCAGAGACGACAGCGGCGCCGCCGACGTGGGGTCGAACAGGCTGGACGGGTTGGACACATCGGCCAGGAAATGCTGGATTCCCTGCTGTGTGCCGTTCATCAGCAGCCCGGGCAGCTTGTCGACGTCGTCGAGGCCGGGGAAGAGCCCGAACGGGGTAGGCACATTCGCGGGTGTGGTCGAGTACCCGAAGTCGGGGTTGCCGTAGCCCAGATTCACCAGCGCCGTCAGGTCCGGTTGGAGCAGGTCGGCCAGTGGCGTTCCGACGACCGGGATCGCGCGGAGCGGGTCTAACAGCGGCAGATTCTCGGTCGGAATCATGTAATAGGTGGTCTCGGTGGGGCCTTCGGTGGGCAACGCAATGGCCTGACCGCCGTCAGCCACCGGCGTCACCTGCTCGAGCGTGAACTTCGCATAGTCGGGGTGTACGAAGATGATGCCCGCAACGGCATTGAGGTCGGACAGGACGTTGATGGGGTAGCGGGGGAAGTCGGCGAAGCCGTCGTATTCGGCGGTGTACAGGGTGGTCGGGAAGTCGTCGGCTGGGGTCGCGCCGTAGAAGTTCAGTCCCAGGCTCGGTAGGTTCAGACCGACGAAGCGTTCGAGGGCTCCGCCGTTGGGATTCATCTCGTCGCCCATCAGCACGAACCGCAGGGGGATATCGCTCGGCGTGCCGGCCGGGTCGAGCTTCTCCATCTCCAGCGACGAGATGATGGCGCTTTGGGAGTAGCCGGAGACACCCACCGGGGTTTCGGCCTGGATGTACGGCTGCAGCGTGTCGTCGAGAATCGTCACGCCCTGAGCCACCGACGTATCGAGTGGCAAGGTCTTGACGCCGGTGATCGGGTAGAGCCCCTCGGGAGTGAACAGGACCGCCGGAGTGGTCCCCGGCAGATTGGGCTGCAGGTACAGATTGTCGACGGCGTCGATGTAGGCCGTATCCGGTATCGGCACGCCGCTGGGGCCCATGACCTCCGTCGTCTCCGGGACCGGCGGCGGCAGCGGGGGCGGGGCGCCATAGGCGAACGCCGAATGCATGATCGCCGTCACAGCCAACAGGCCGGCGCCGCCAGCCACCACCCCGACGGACATCCATCGGAACCCACTACCTGTCATCGCGACCTCTCGGACTCGGGGCAACATTATGTGGCCGCTTGAGGATCAACTTCCGACAAATTGTTGTCGATGTGAAATGGCCGACTTGCTTGGGGTCCTCAAGCGGCTAGCGGCGTGTCCATGGCGAGATCGTTGAACAGGGTTTGCCGCAGGGTGAGAACGGCGCCGATGGTGCGCGCGTCCAGCGGCAAGACGGTGCAAATGGCCCCCTGTTCCTGGAGCACACCATCGCAACAGCTGCCGCCCTCTCCTGGAAGCAACTACAGCCGCCACAGAGCACTGACTGGGAGCGCCTTGAGGCGGGGACCGAAGCTCAGAGATGCGTCACCGGCATACAGGACCACACCGGCGGTGAAGGCGTCGGCGGCCTGCGATTGCAAGTGTCGAAGGCCGTGGAAATCGGCGCTGGTGACGGTGGCGGACGCCTTCACTTCGATGCCGGCGATCCGGCCGTCGTTCGTCTCCAGCACTGCATCGACCTCGACTCCGTCTTTGGTGCGGTAATGGTACAAACGGATCTCGTCGTCAGCCCAGGTCAGTTGGCGTGCCAGCTCCATCAGCACAAATCCCTCCAGAAGCGGACCGAGGGCCGTGCTCGTCAACTCGCTCAAGCGGCGTGAGCTCTGACCCAGCAGATAGGCGGCGACGCCGGAGTCGACGAACGCTACCTTCGGCGACCTGATTACCCGCTTGGCCAAGTTCGACGACCAGGCGGGAACTCGCTTGATCAGAAAGATCTCCTCGCATAGTTCCAGGTAGCGCAGCACTGTCCGCCCGCTGACGCTCAGATCGTTCGCGAGCTGTGATGCGACCAGCAACTGGCCGGTCCGCACCGCGACCAGCTGTAACATTCGCCGGAGTTCGTCTTCACGTCCGATGTCGGAGAGCTGGCGAATATCACGGTCGATCAGATCCGTGACATAGCCTGCAAGCAACCGGGTGCGACGGCGTTCGTCAGTTCTTTCGACCGCCGCTGGAAATCCACCGCGGATGATCCGCAGAGCGAGTTCGTTGCGATTGGTCGCCGGTAGATCCGGCAGTTGGGAGTCGCAGACCGCGAAGATCCGCTCCGCGAACCGATCGAGCCGCCGCTCGATCTCGCCCTGGGAGAACGGCCAGAGTTCGATGGTCTCCATTCGCCCCGGAAGTGCATCGGGCAGCTGTCTGAGACCCAGGATTCGGGCCGAACCGGTCAGCAGGTAGCGGCCCGGTCGTGGATCGACGTCGACTTCGTACTTGAGAGCAAGGAACAGCTCGGGCGCGCGTTGAATCTCGTCCACCACCAGTAGCCCGTCGTGCCGCACGAACCCGGTCGGGTCGTCTCGCGCCGCCGCGAGCCACTGCGACTGGTCGAGGCTACGGAACTCCGAGCCCGGCCGGTACGCCGACACCAGGCCAGCGAGCGTGCTCTTGCCTGCCTGGCGTGCACCGTTGACCAAGACGATGCGCGTGTCGCCCAAGGCACTCTCGATGACTGCGAGCGCATGCCGCGGAACCAGGTCTTGTGCCGGTCGCTCCACACCGGCGAGTATGCCATGCCCTGTCCAACTAGCCGAGCAGTTGGTGTCCAACTGGCCGTGGGCAGCGTGTCCAACTGGCCGTGGGCAGCGTGTCCAACTGGCCGTCGGTAGCGCGTCCAACTGGCCGGCAAACGCGGGTCAGCGGTCCGTCATTACCGGATCCCACACGCGGGAGAAGCCGAACTCGGTGAAGTCGTCGACGTTTCGAGTGGCGAACTCATCGACACCGTGGTGGCGCAACGTCAGTGCAAGGCGGGCATCGAAGAGGCGCCGGCGAGCAATTCCGGGCTTGGCCGCCACCGCCCACACCTCGCTCATCACCGGGGCGTTCTCGACGAGCGCCCATCGCCGGTTGCGGCGGAACGTCTGACAGACCTCCACCGCATCGGGGCCGTCGAGTGGTTGCGTCACCACCGCGGGATTGCGCAGCAACTGGTACAGCTCCATCAGTACGAGCTCACAGATGGCGACGTCGGTCCGGTCAGCGCAGTCGACGAGGAAGGCGGTGGCGGCGTCGTGTTCGGGGCAATCCTGATTTTGGGCATAGAGCAGGATGTTCGTATCGATCGAGAGCACGGCAGACTCACGTCTGGTTGGCGAGTTCGCGCCACGCTTCTTCGGATGCACGAAATGGACCGAGTCGATGCGGCGTGGGCGGCTGCCAGGCGTCCGACGTCACCTCGCGCCTCGGGTAAATCCGCACCATGTGTTCAAGCCCGCGACGAACAACCTCGGCAAGGGTGATTTCGTGCTCGCGCGCGAGCCGCTTGGCGTCGCGGTAAAGCTCATCGGGGAGCTGGACCTGCGTCCGAATCATACATCGAAGTTACATCGGTATCGAAAACACATCAACCGTGCAGGGTTTGTGCAACGGCTGTCGGTGTCCTGACCTTGTTCCTGAACTGCCGAAACCGTCAGCCCGGCGGTGTCAACGCGAGCGGCCCGGCCAGTTCGATCAGCGTCGGCAGCAGCCGCTTCCACCCGCCGAGCACCTGGATGGTCACGTGGTCGGCACCGGCCGTCAGGTGCTCGTCCAGGCGGGCGGCGACGGCCTCGGGGGTGCCGTGGGCGACGACGGCGTCGACCAGCCGGTCGCTGCCGGGTGGGCGAACGTCGTCGTCGGTGAAACCGAGCCGGCGCCAGTTGTTCACGTAGTTCGACAACCGCAGATACATGCCGATCGCGTCGTGCCCGAGGGTGCGCGCCGCGGTGGTGTCGGTGGACTGGGGGTCCCTCCCGCCTGCGGGGGACACCACCTTGTGCTCCGGCGCCAGGAACGTCGCGGAGCCGACCAGTTCCCGTGCCCACGCGGTGTGTTCCGGGGTGGTCAGGTACGGGTGCGCCCCTGCACTGCGCTCTGCCGCCAGCGTCAACACCCGAGGGCCCAGGGCGGCGATGACGCGCCGGCCGGCGGGCACCCCCGCGGCGTCTAGCGCATCGAGATAGCCCACCAGCGCCTCATACGGGGCGCGGTACTGCTGGGTGACCTCGGGATGGCCGACACCGACACCGAGCAGAAACCGGCCCGGGAAAGCCGTTTCGATGCGGCGATAGGACTCGGCGACCGGCTGCGCCGCCGCCGACCAGATGTTGACGATTCCGGTCGCCAGCTGCAGAGTCGACGTCGCCGCCAGGATCGGTTCGGCGAACGCGAGATCGGCGGCCGGCGATCCACCCACCCAGACCGCGCCGTAGCCGAGCCGTTCGATCTCGGCGGCCTGCTCGGGCGTTGGTGGGCCGGCGGTCCACACGCCGTAGCGACCCAGGTCGGGTTTGGGCGATGCCGTGGCCGTCATCGGACCAGCTTGTCATCTGTGCCCCGGTAGCGGGGGATTTTGGCGCGCGATAGCGATGCGGGTATCGTGGAATGACGGTGCGGCGTCCGCGTCGGCTCTTGCGTGCCCTGTTCAAGGATATTCACGGAATCTCCTGTCATCGGCTCACGTTACGTAGTCGCGGCTGACGCTGCGCAGATCACGTTCAGCAACGCAGAGCTAAACGGCAGGACACGGAGGATCGCCCGAGGGCAATGGCGAAAAAAGACGGTGCCATCGAGGTTGAGGGTCGAGTGGTCGAACCACTGCCCAATGCGATGTTTCGCATTGAGCTGGAAAACGGTCACAAGGTTCTCGCCCATATCAGCGGCAAGATGCGGCAGCACTACATCCGCATCCTGCCCGAGGACCGGGTGGTGGTGGAGTTGTCTCCCTACGACCTGTCCCGCGGCCGCATCGTCTACCGGTACAAGTAGCCAGGCCTTCCGGCCCGACCAGCACG
>NZ_JBYCLE010000172.1:0-11237 GCF_057473765.1 Mycobacterium sp. TH-M106
TGCCCCCAGCGCTGTTGTCACCTGCGGCACCGCCGATACCGCCCGTGTAACTTTGCCCATTGAAGATGACGCTCGGCGAGTCACCACCGTAGCCCGCGGTGCCTCCATCGCCTTCGCCGCCTCCGGTGCCGCCGGTGGCATATGCCGAGACACCTCCACCGTTCACCGATGCGGTCGTTTCGCCGCCGTCCGTCCCGCCCGCGACACCGGACTGATCGTCGTATCCGCCGCCGCCAGCACCGGCGCCGCGCAGGACCATGTCGACCGAAGTCGCACCGGACGGGATCTGGACGGTGTAGGAGCCGGGAGTAGTGATGCTCACCAGTTGATCGCTGCCTCCAGTGCCCTGGTTCTGGAACTGCTGCATCAGGGACTGAGTCTTGTCACTAAGCTGCTGGAAGGTTGTTGCGAGCTGCGGGTAATTCGGTGTAGTCATAGCAACTCAAATTACCAGGTCGGATGCAGAAGAACCTGGGCTTTTCTAGGAATTTTTGCTGGGCAGCCTCGATGACGCTTCCATAGAGCGCCAGCAGGAACTGATCTTCCGTCAACTGAAAGTCGAAAACTCAAGGCACTGGGCCAAATGACCCAACTCGGCGGTGGGGTCCGCCTCAGCCGCGCGCTACCTGGCGGTCATCGACGAAAGATGACTCTGGCTAGAACCCGTCCACGCGCAGCGTTTCGCCACGTAGGACAGCCTGTTGCGGCCGAAACTTCGGGTCATCAGGGGTCATCAGCAGGCACCCGTAGGTGGGCCCGCGCCGCCTGCTCAGCCCAGCGCGCTCACCGCTGCATCGGCAGCCCCTGAGGGATCGATGCCGAACAGGGTATCCAAGAGCGTCATCGCGTGACTCCAGTCGGTGGCACTGCCGTCGAAAAGCGCGCCGCCCAGGTCGTTGAGCAAGGCCCCGTCCTGAGGGTCGGCCAGGGGAAGCCCGCCGATGTCGATGGGGCCGGTGGCGTCCGGGTTGAACAGCGGCACAGTGGTTGAGGTACCGAAGTTGAAGAGGTCGACGACTTCTTTACCGCCAGCGGCAGGCATCAGAAGCGACATCACAGCGCCGTCGTCCTGGCCGGGCTGAACGATCGCGGTCTCGAATCCAGAGAACCAGTTGTCTTGGATGCTCAAGTAGTCCGCCGTACCGACAGTGGACAGGGGTGTGTTAAATGTTTCGTCCGATCCGATGTCGCCGATCGGCGGCGTCGAGTTGCCGAAGCTGCCCGTGATCGGTTCACTGCCCAACCCCAGCGAATCACTCGGGTCGGAAAGCGTTGCGGCGGGCAACAGGCTGTCTGACCCATCACCGCCTGTCAGCGTCACGGCCCAGCCGTTGATGTCGGAAATAGTGCCATCGTCGGCGGACGCGGCACCAGCCCCGAACACCCCAGCGGCACCTGCCAACAGCGCCCCGACAACCCACTTGTGAACGCCAGGTACAGGCATCAGTATTCCCCTCGATATTCCCATCGGCCGCGATCAGGCGCGAGCGTGGCGTCACCCTACTCCTGAAAGCTGGGAGACAACAGGTTGTGACGAATGACCAGCAATCCTGTGGGCAGCTGCTTGGCAGTGCTTTACGGTGGGGTTGATGAGGATGGGATATGGCTGGCGGAGGGGCGTGTGTGTGCTCATCCCGCTACTGGCTGGTCTGCTGCTGGCTCCGACTGCGTCGGCGACGGTCCCGCTTGGCGGTGGGGCGGGCATCATGGTCGACGGCACTTTGTGCACCCTGACCACGATCGGTCACGACAAGGCCGGTGACCTGGTTGGTTTCACCGCCGCGAGTTGCGGTGGCCCCGGTTCCCCGGTCGCCGCGCTAGGTGGTGGACCAATCGGGAGCGTGGTGGCTGTCGAGCCCTCTCTTCTGAAATACGGGGTCATCAAGTTCGACCCCGCCGAGGTGGCCCCGACGGCCAACTTCGCTGGCTTCGCGATCAACGGCATCGGCCCCGACCCCGGATTTCGGCAACCGGCATGCACGGACGGCGCGGACACCGGCATTCAGTGCGGCGTAATCACCACTCTCCCCGGAGACGGGCCAGGCCGAAACATGGCCGAAGCTGTCTTCCAACCCGGAGACGAGGGACGCCCGGTGACCACCGATGACCTGCTGTTCGGAATGGCCTCTCGTGGTTGGACCTCCTGGGGTGGTTTTCGCGCGATCCCAGAGTCCACAGTGGTCTTGTTCAGTAGGATTCTTGACGACGTCAACGCCAAAGGCGGACCCGGCGCGGGATTCACCCCGGTCCCGGCCTGAGCGCATGGTCTCACCGGGCCAAGTTCCAAACACGAATCCGGCGGTACGATTGACAGCTAGGAAGTCACTACGCTAGCGTAGTTGAATGACCGCGGTCGCTTCAACCGCTCCAACCATGGCCGATTTGACTGCTGCCTATAACACCTTTGTAGCTGCTCTAAAGAGTCTTTCGGATGCCCTTTTGCAGGCGTTACTCGATCCGGATACATGGGGTGCGGCTGCCGAATTGGCTGATGCAATTTGGAATATAGTGTGGGCCGGCGTCGGAATGGGCGCGTGCATTCTTGAAGCGATTCCCTAGACTGCAAATAAAATAAATCGCAAGTTGCAAATAATCGACCTCAGTCACAACTCGCAGATCGTGTGATGTAGTGCGTCAACCGCAGATCGCGTCATGTACCGCATCCACGATTGGTTCGGCAACGTCGCCAGTCATACTGGCGATGAATTCCAAAGCATCGGGCGCATACGGCATTAAAGATGAGATCGCGTTCGCGACAACAGTACCAAGATTCAGCATATCAATCAGCAAGGCGATATCTGTGGGTGTAAGATTGGTGCCTGCTGACTCAGCCACCTGGCCAGTCTAGCGACATTTCTGCTAGGTGTCAATTGCTCGTTGCTCGGCTTGACTCACCTAAAATGCCCGCGAAACGCCCACGCTTCCCCCTCACTTTTAGGTGAGGCACCTCGTTGCCCGCCACCGGCCCGAACAACCTGGCCTGGTTGCGCAGTACCGCGGTCCCGGCCAGATTCTGCGCACCCCCGCTGATCGACACCGCCACATCCCGCAGCGCCGCACCCCGATCATGGATCACCTCCGGCCCGCGACAACGCCGCCGACAAACCACTGGTTAGGCCGGGGCGCATCGGCCAACATTCGCGGGATCACCGCCCCGGCGTGCCCGACCACATCATCGCCACGCACCTCAACCCGCAGACCGTCCGACCCAATCCGTAGTAGCCTGCATCTGACAGGTGCACTCCTCGTCTCGGCAATCGCGTGCTCGCAACACCGATTATCGTTGAGGCAGTGCACATTTCACGTTCACGACACCCACATAACACAACCGGGTGAAGAATCGAGGTTCGGTGACGCCCGCTGACTGCCGGTCGTCTCCGATCCGGCGCTCGGCCCCTGTGTACCGGCCCTGTTGTCTGCGGGGTGTTACCCGGTTAGACTCCCCAGCTTGCTGATCAAAACCACCTGGCTTCAGGCTAAGTCGCACTAATAGAGGAGTTGTGCGGTGAATAGGCAAGGTCGTCCGACCCGTGCCGGGGAGGTCCGCCGTCAAGCCGGAGCGGTCGCCACCGCGGTCAAAACCGAGGACGGGCTGTGCTGGCAGGTGCGCCGCGAGCATGACGGGCCGGTGAGGACCACCAAGCGCCTTGCCCACACCGACCATTGGCACCGACCGTGACGCTGTTCTACCCCGATTGCAGCAACAACAACTGGTCATCGACCGACGACGCCATAAACTTCCTGGAACAGCTTGTGCCCGAAGGTTTCAGCGGCATCTGCCACAAAGTCTCCGAAGGCAGCTACTACGAAGACCCCTACTGGCCGACCGTGCAGCACTGGTGCCGAAACCATAATCTGCCCGTCATCGGCTATCACTACGTCACCACCGACGACGCAGCCGCCCAAGCCCGCACTTGGACGGCCAACAGCGGCGGGCCGGTTGCGATGCTCGACTGGGAAGCCAACGGCGGCAATCTGGCCAACCTGACCGCCGTCGTCGACGCGCTCAACACCGCCGGCATCACCGTGCAGCTGGGCTACTACCCCCGCTGGTACTGGCAACAGCAAGGCGGCGGAACCCTGGCAGGACTAACCAACTACCTGGTGTCGTCGGGCTATCCCGACGGCGGAGGGTATGCCTCCACCATTTACGCCAACTCCGGTGCCAACACCGGCACAGGCTGGACGGCCTACGGCGGTGCCACCCCGGCCGCCTGGCAATTCACCAACCAAGCCCGCATCGCCGGACACACCGTCGACTGCAACGCCTACCAAGGCGCCGACCTCCGAGTCCTGTTCGGCACCACCCCGACCACCCCCACGGCCACGCCCGACGCGGCATAACCGCTGGTTACCACGCCATCCGCGCCTGGCTGGTCTCGGACCGTAAGGGGGTAGATTCCGGACTTGCAACAAACCTCCGCTGCCTATGCCGCAAACATCATCTGCTGAAAACGTTCTGGGGCTGGCACGACCAACAGCACCCCGACGGCACCATCACCTGGACCAGTCCCGCCGCGCAGGCCTACACCACCTATCCCGGTAGCCGGCTCTTATTCCCCAGCTTGTGTTTACCGACCGGTGAATTACCTTGTCCCACACCGCGGCAACAACACAGCGGGGATCGCACCGTGATGATGCCGCTGCGCAAACGCACCCGTACGCAAGACCGCACCCGACGCATCGACGCCGAACGCGCCCTCAACGACGCCCACGTCGCCGAACGCAACCGACCTCCGCCTTTCTAGCGTCATCTGAAGTGATTGCCGCTCGATCGGGCAACCGGTGAGGCCGCTGGGTAATCTCAGGGCGGGCCGCGGCGGACGGAGGTGATCTCGGGTGTCCGTTTTGTTGCGTCCCAGCCGCACCGCAGGTGTGTCACTGTCGATGCTGGTCGCCCGGACCGGTGCGGTGCCCGCCGACGGCGGTGCCGTCCCGGAGCGGCCGATTACCGGGGTGACGTTGCGCGCCCAGGACAGTCTGGCCGGCGATCTTTTTGCGGCGCTGCCCGGCTCGCGGACGCACGGGGCCCGATACGCGGGCCAGGCGATCGAGCGTGGTGCGGCGGCGGTGCTCACCGATGCGGCAGGGGTCTCCGAAATCGGCCCACTGCGCACGGTGCCGGTGTTGGTGCATCCCGCTCCGCGCGGTGTGCTCGGCGAATTGGCCGCCACCGTCTACGGGCATCCGTGTGAGCAGCTGACGGTCATCGGCGTCACCGGCACGTCCGGGAAGACCACCACGATCTATCTGGTCGAGGCGGGGCTACGGGCCGCGGGCAGGACGGCCGGGCTGATCGGCACGGTCGGGATTCGTATGGACGGCGCCGACCTGCCCAGCGCGCTCACCACCCCGGAGGCGCCGGAACTGCAGGCCCTGCTGGCGTTGATGGCCGAGCGCGGCGCCGACACCGTGGCGATGGAGGTGTCCAGCCACGCGCTGGCGCTGGACCGCGTCGACGGAATGCGGTTCGCGGTCGGCGGATTCACCAACTTGTCGCGGGACCACCTGGATTTTCATCCCAGCATGGCGGCCTACTTCGACGCCAAGGCGCGGCTGTTCGACCCGGCTTCTCCGTTGCACGCGGCCACCGCGGTGGTCTGTGTCGACGACGACGCCGGGCGTGCGATGGCCACGCTGGCCGGCCCGCCCGTCGTCACCGTCAGCACGACCGGCCAACCCGCCGACTGGCGCGCGGAGGACGTGGTGGCGGGCATCGATGGTGGTCAGGAGTTCACCGCTGTCGATCCGGCCGGCGGGCACCATCGAGTGGGCATCGGGCTGCCGGGCCGCTACAACGTCGCCAATTGTCTGCTCGCACTGGCGATCCTCGACGCGGTCGGGGTGTCGCCCGAGCAGACGGCCCCGGGCCTTCGGGATACCCGGGTACCTGGGCGGCTGGAGCCGGTCGACCGCGGCCAGGACTTCCTGGCGCTGGTCGACTATGCGCACAAGCCGGGTGCACTGCGGGCGGCGCTGACCACACTGCGCCGACCCGGGGGCCGGCTGGCGGTGGTGTTCGGCGCGGGCGGCGACCGCGACCCGGGCAAACGCACCCCGATGGGCCAGATCGCCGCCGAACTCGCCGATCTGGTCGTCGTCACCGACGACAACCCGCGCAGCGAGGATCCGGCGGCCATCCGCCGCACCATCATGGCTGGCGCGACGGAGGCGCACACCTGCGCCCGGATCATCGAGGTTGCCGACCGGCGGGCGGCTATCGACTACGCGGTCGGCTGGGCGCGGCCGGGCGACGTGGTGCTGGTCGCCGGCAAGGGTCACGAAACCGGACAGACCGCCGGCGGGCGCACCCGCCCGTTCGACGACCGGGTGGAGCTGGCGGCCGCCCTGGAGGCGCGCCGGTGATCCCGCTGAGCCTTGCCCGCGTCGCCGAGATCGTCGGTGGCACCCTGGCCGACATCGACCCCGCTGCGGCGGCACGTGCCCGGGTCACCGGGACCGTGGAATTCGACTCACGAAAGATCGCTCCCGGCGGGCTGTTCGTCGCGCTGCCCGGGGCACGCTCCGACGGTCACGACCATGCGGCCGCGGCGGTGGCGGCCGGAGCGGTCGCGGTGCTGGCAGCCCGCCCGGTCGGGGTGCCGGCGATCTTAGCGGCGCCAGTAGCGCCCGACGCGCACACCAGCAGCCGGGCCGGTGTGCTCGAACACGACACCGACGGGTCCGGGGCGGCGGTGCTCGCCGCGCTGGCCAGGTTGGCCGCGGCGGTGGCCGCCGACCTGAGAGCGAAAGGGCTGACCATCGTCGGGATCACCGGCTCGTCGGGCAAGACCTCGATGAAGGACATGCTGGCCGCCGTGTTGGCGCCGCTGGGACACGTGGTGGCACCGCCGGGGTCGTTCAACAACGAGCTGGGCCATCCGTGGACGGTGTTGCGCGCCGACGAAAGCACCGATTACCTGGTGCTGGAGCTGTCGGCGCGTCATCGGGGCAATATCGCGGCGTTGGCGGCCGTCGCGCCGCCGCAGCTTGCGGTGGTGCTCAACGTCGGCACCGCACACCTCGGCGAGTTCGGGTCGCGCCAGGCCGTCGCTGAAACGAAATCGGAGCTGCCGCAAGCGGTCCCGCCGTCGGGGGTCGTCGTACTCAATGTTGACGACCCGGCGGTGGCGGCGATGGCCGACAAGACCGCGGCCCGGGTGGTGCGGGTGAGCCGCGCTGGGCCTGCCGACATCTGGGCCGGGCCGGTGGCCCTCGACGAGCTGGCCCGCCCGCGCTTCACGATGCACACCGGCGCACACGGCAGCGTCGCGGTCGACATCGCGCTTGCGGTATCCGGAGACCATCAAGTGGACAACGCGCTGTGTGCGGCGGCGGTCGCGCTGGAGTGCGGCGCCAGTGCCGAGCAGGTGGCCGTCGCACTGGCCGGTGCCGGCCCGGTGTCGCGGCACCGCATGCAGGTCAGCACCCGCGACGACGGAGTGACGGTTATCGACGACGCCTACAACGCCAACCCGGAGTCGATGCGGGCCGCGTTGCAGGCGCTGGCCTGGATCGCCCACCAAAAGCGTGGCAGGCGCAGCTGGGCGGTGCTGGGTGAGATGGCCGAACTGGGCGAGGACGCGATAGCCGAGCACGATCGCATCGGCCGACTGGCGGTGCGCTTAGATGTGTCTCGTCTCGTTGTCGTCGGAACCGGGAGAGCTCTGAGCGCGATGCACCACGGCGCGGTGATGGAAGGCGCGTGGGCGGCTCGGGACAGGGGAGCCGTCATGGTCGCCGACGCCGACGTCGCCCTGGCGCTGCTCCGGGCCGAACTGCGCCCGTGCGACGTAGTGCTGGTCAAGGGCTCGAACGCGACCGGACTGACTGTGCTCGCCGATGCATTAGCCCACCACGACCCCAACGGCGAAAGCACACCCCGATGATACGGATCCTCATCGCCGCTGGCGTCGCGCTGACGGTGACGATCCTGCTGACACCCGTGTTGGTCCGGCTGTTCACCCGGCAGGGTTTCGGCCAGGAGATCCGCGAAGACGGCCCGCCCAGCCACCAGACCAAACGCGGCACGCCGTCGATGGGCGGGGTGGCCATCGTGGCCGGGATCTGGAGCGGCTACCTGGGCGCCCAGCTCGCCGGTCTGGCACTCGACAGCGCGGGACCGTCGGCGTCCGGCCTGCTGGTGCTCGGGCTGGCGACCGTGCTCGCCGCGGTCGGCTTCGTCGATGATCTGATCAAGATCCGTCGATCGCGCAACCTGGGCCTGAACAAGACCGCCAAGACGGTCGGCCAGATCACCGCTGCGGTGCTGTTCGGCGTGCTGGCACTGGGTTTTCGCAGCGCTGCCGGTCTGACGCCCGGCAGCGCGCAGCTGTCGTATGTGCGCGATATCGCCACCGTCACACTGCCTCCGGCGGTGTTCGTGCTGTTCTGCGTCGTCATGGTGACCTCGTGGTCGAACGCGGTCAACTTCACCGACGGCCTGGACGGACTGGCTGCCGGCGCCATGGCGATGGTCAGCGCGGCCTATGTGCTGATCACCGTGTTCCAGCACCGCAACGCCTGCGCCATCGCACCCGGCCTGGGCTGCTACAACGTTCGCGACCCGCTGGACCTGGCGCTGCTGGCCGCTGCGACCGCGGGCGCTTGCATCGGATTCCTGTGGTGGAACGCCGCCCCGGCGAAGATCTTCATGGGTGACACCGGATCGCTGGCCCTGGGTGGCGTGATCGCCGGTTTGTCGGTGACCAGCCGCACCGAGATCCTGGCGGTGGTGCTGGGCGGGTTGTTCGTCGCCGAGATCCTCTCCGTCGTGGTGCAGATCCTGGCGTTTCGCACCACCGGCCGCCGGGTCTTCCGGATGGCGCCGTTTCATCACCACTTCGAGCTGGCCGGCTGGGCGGAGACCACAGTGATCATCCGGTTCTGGCTGCTCACCGCGATCAGCTGCGGACTGGGCGTGGCCCTGTTCTACGGCGAGTGGTTCGCAGCGGTCGGAGGCTGAGCGGAAATGAGCGCCACCACTGCTGGGCTGATGCCGTTGGCACCCGGTGTGCCGGTGCTGGTCGCTGGTGCCGGCGTGACCGGGCGTGCGGTGCTGAGGGCGCTGCGGCCGCTGGGGGCGGCATTGACGCTGTGCGACGACGATCCGGCGGCGTTGCGCGCATACACCGGAGCCGAGGTCGCCACGGTGAGTTCGGCCGCGGCCGCGCCGGGCATCGGAGAATACGCCCTGGTCGTCACCAGCCCGGGATTCCCGCCGGGCGCACCGGTGCTGGTTGCGGCGGCACGGGCCGGTGTACCGGTCTGGGGTGATGTGGAGCTGGCGTGGCGACTCGATGCGGCGGGCAGTTACGGGCCGCCGCGGCGCTGGTTGGTGGTCACCGGCACCAACGGCAAAACCACCACGACATCGATGCTGCACGCCATGTTGACCGCCGCGGGACTGCCCAGCCTGCTCTGCGGCAATATCGGCAGCCCGGTGCTCGATCTGCTGTCGCAACCGGCCGACCTGTTGGCTGTCGAGTTGTCCAGCTTCCAGCTGCACTGGGCGCCGTCCCTGCGACCGGAGGCCGGTGTCCTGCTCAACATCGCCGAAGACCACCTGGACTGGCACGGCAGCATGGCCGCCTACACCGCCGCCAAGGCACGGGTGCTGCGCGGCCGGGTGGCGGTTGCGGGTTTGGACGACGCCCGTGCGGCGGGCCTGCTGGCCGGTGCCGCCGCACCGACTCGGGTCGGCTTCCGGCTCGGTGAACCGGCCCCCGGTGAACTGGGGGTGGTCGACGGGATGCTGGTAGACCGTGCCTTCTCCGGCTCCGCCGACGGCCTGGTGCTGGCACCGGTCGCGTCCATACCGGTACCCGGTCCAGCCGGGGTGCTCGATGCGCTGGCCGCCGCGGCGCTGGCCCGCTGCGTTGACGTGCCCGCGGAGGCGGTCGCGGCCGGGCTGGCGTCGTTCCGGGTGGGGCACCACCGCGCCGAACTGGTCGTTGTCGCCGACGGGATCAGCTATGTCGATGATTCCAAGGCCACCAACCCGCACGCGGCGGAGGCCTCGGTGCTGGCCTATCCGCGGGTGGTCTGGGTGGCCGGGGGCCTGCTCAAGGGCGTTTCCAGCGACGCCGTCGACGCCCTGGTCACACGCGTCGCCGACCGCTTGGCCGGCGTCGTGTTGATCGGCCGTGATCGCCGCCAATTTGCCGATGCGTTATCGCGACACGCGCCGGATGTCCCCGTTGTCCATGTGGTGACAAGCGACGATGCTGGTATGCATGATACTGCTGAGCCTATTGTTGCTCATGTGACAGAAGTGGTTGACACCGGCGACGTGTCCGTGAGCGCTGCGGTGATGACGGCGGTGGTGGCTGCCGCCCGTGACCTGGCCCGGCCCGGCGACACGGTCTTGCTGGCCCCGGCGGGGGCGTCGTTCGACCAGTTCACCGGTTATGCCGCTCGTGGCGAGGCGTTCGTTGCCGCCACCCGCGCTGCGGTTCGGTAGGTCGGCGTGACCAGCGTGACCAGCGTGCTGACTCGGTTGCTGGCCGGGCTACGCATTGCGGCGAGCAGATGCAAAAGTCCCCTCAGGCCGGGCATATTGGGGGTTTTTACGTCTGCTCGGCAGGAAGTGCCGCGCACCCGGTTCGGCACCTGGCTGAGCCGGCCGATGACGTCGTTTCACCTCATCGTTGCCGTTGCGGCGCTGCTGACCACCCTCGGCCTGATCATGGTGCTGTCGGCATCCGGGGTGCGCTCCTACGGTATGGACGGTTCGGCGTGGGTCATCTTCGGCAAACAGGTGCTGTGGACGGTGATCGGCTTGGCCGCCTGCTATCTGACGTTGCGGATGTCGGTTCGGTTCATGCGGCGTATCGCGTTCACCGGGTTCGCCGTCACCATCGTTTTGCTGGTGCTGGTGCTGATCCCCGGTATCGGCACGGTCGCCAACGGCTCTCGCGGCTGGTTCGTGGTAGCCGGATTTTCCATGCAGCCATCCGAGCTGGCCAAAATCGCCTTCGCCATCTGGGGTGCACACCTGTTGGCCGCCCGGCGGATGGAGCGGGCGACGCTGCGGGAAATGCTGGTTCCGCTGGTGCCGGCTGCTGTCATCGCGTTGGCGCTGATCGTGGCACAGCCCGACCTGGGGCAGACGGTGTCGCTGGGGATCATCCTGCTGGCACTGCTGTGGTACGCCGGCCTGCCGCTGCGGGTGTTCAGCAGTTCGCTGGCCGCGGTGTGCCTGTCCGCCGCGGTGCTGGCGATCTCCGAGGGCTACC
>NZ_JBYCLE010000173.1:0-1781 GCF_057473765.1 Mycobacterium sp. TH-M106
CGTTGCCGCCGTCGGCGAGCATCCGCAGGCCCGCCTGGGCGGCGAGCGGTTGCGAGGTGCACACCACGTTGCGGGCGAGCACCGGCGTGTGCGGCCATCGGTAAGGAAGATCCCAGGTGAACGGCGCCGTCATGGCTCCCCGGGAGAAAACCTGTGCGCCACCGCGCGGCGATCGACCGAGCCTTTCGCCGTGTGCGGCAGTTCGTCGCTGAGCGCGATGCTGGCGGGCACCTCGAAGGCGGCGAGCCGCTCTCGGCAGAATCCACTGAGCTCCGCGGCGGTCGGTTCAGCCGATGCATGCGGCACGACCACCGCGGCCACCGTCTCCCCGTAGATCGGATCCGGCACACCGAACACGGCGGCTTCGGCGACGTCCGGGTGGCCGGCCAACACATGCTCGACGTGTTCTGGCGATATCTTCTCTCCGCCCCGGTTGATGAGTTCCTTGATCCGGCCTCGCAGCGTCAACTCACCGGCATCCGACAGCGACCCCAAGTCGCCAGTGTGCAGCCACCCGTCGGTGAAACTCTGTGCGCTTGCCGTCGGATTAGCGAGGTAACCGCGTACCACGGTGCGGCCGCGCAGCCAAACCTCGCCGACGGCGCGGGGCGGGCAGACCCGGCCGTCGTCGCCGACGATCCTGACGTCCGGCCCGGTTGACCTGCCGACCAGCCCCGGTGTGGCCGCGTCCCCCTCGTCCAGCCGTGTGCTGGTCGCCTGGTGGGTGGCTTCGGTCATGCCGAAGGCCGACAGCACCGGTGCGCCGAACGTCACCTGCAGCTCCTGCGCCGTCTTGGCGTCCAGCGCGGCGCTGCAACTGCGGGTGAAGCGCAGCGCGCCTCGTCGGCTGTACTGGTCAATATCATTTCGCGCCAGGATAATCCGATGAATCGTGGGCACTGCGGTGAACCAGGTGGCGTCGGCCGCTTCCAGATCAGCGGCGAAGGTGCGTGCGGAGAACCGTCCCCCGGCCGGGAGCAGCACAGCACCCCCGGAAGCCAGGGTGGACAGCAGCGTCGCAATCAGCCCGTGGCCGTGAAACAGTGGCATCGCCGCGACCGTCGCATCCTGCGGGCCGAGCCGGCCGGTGTCGACGACGCCGGCGACGGATCCGGCTATGCTGTCGTGAGTCCACGGCACCATCTTCGGCGAGCCCGTCGTACCCCCGGTGAACATGATCACCGCATCCTCACGGCCGAGTCCCTCGGGCGGCGGTGCCGGTGGTTGCGGTGCCGCGGTGACGTCCAGGGTGACCGTGGCTGTGCCGCCCCCGGGCGTCACCGAGACGGGCCAGCACGGCAGCGGCGGTTTCGTTCCGGTGGGCTCACCGACCAGCAGGGCCCGCGCTCCCGCCGCCGTCACCCGGGCACGCTGGTCGGCGGCGGGTAGGGCGGGATCCAGCGGCACCGCGACCAGGCCCCCGTGCACAGCCGCCAGCAGCCCGACGACATAGGCGGCGTCGCTGTGTGCCCGCAGCGCCACCCGATCTCCGGGCGCCAATCCGGTCCGCAGCAGGTTCTCCGCGAGCTCATCGACCAGCGCAACCAGGTTCCGGTAGCTGACCCGGACCCGGTCGGCGGTGACCACCAGCGCAGTGGCCCCCGGCTGGCGGCTTGCCAGCGCGTGCAGTTCGACAAGGTCGGGCACCATCAGCTCAGCCTAGGTCGACTCCGGTGGGATTTTGGACAACAGTGGTGCCATGGCGACCCCATCGACACCCGCGCGACCGACCGACGGCTTCCACCTTGTCGTCGATGCCCTCAAGCTCAACGGGATTGGCA
>NZ_JBYCLE010000174.1:0-1051 GCF_057473765.1 Mycobacterium sp. TH-M106
TGCGTGCATACGCATCCAACGCGGGGATGTCCGGAATCTGTATGACCGCCCCGTGCGGGCGGATCAGTCCGCGGTCGGTGAGGGCGCGCATGGCACGGGAGAAGGTCTCGGGCGTCATACCGAGTCTTGAGGCGAGAACCTGTTTGATGGCGGGTAGCTCGATGCTCGTCGACCGTGCGCCAGGGTTTGCATCATCTGCGATACCAGCGGCGGTACCGGGGTCGTCGGTTCTGGCCCCCGCCGCTCCGAGAATGTAGGCGACGATCCGCTGCGTCGCCGATTGCAGAGACAACATGGCGATATCTTGGATCGTGCTTTGCAGCCGGCGCGCCATCGATGCCAGCATGATGCGCGCCATCGCGGGGTCGTCGTCGAGGACCCGGTCGACAGCGGCAGCCGGGACGAACACCAGCTGCGCATCGGCCAGGGCGGTGGCGTCCACCGGGTAGGGCTTGTGTATGAACATGACGGCATGGCCGAAAGCGCTTCCCGGGCGCAGGATTTCCACGACTTTCACCATGCCTGCTGAATTGGACACCGAAAGCTGCATGAGGCCCTCGCGAACCAGGTAGAAGCCCGTGGACGGTGTTCCTTTACGGAACAACACCTGGCCGGAGGGCAGGAAAATCGCGCGGCTCTGCGCAGCCAGGAAGTCCACGTGGGGGGTGTCCAGCCCGTCGAACATAGGGGCAGCCGCAATAGCTCGCCGCAACTCGGCACTCATCTGACCTTGCCCTCGGGTACGCCTCATGAGGCCGGTGCGCTGCCCGGCCCGGTGGTGAGCGTAGTACTCGACCACGACTCCTGTCAGCAAGCACCGTGGCCATCTGCACCGGGGGCTGCGGTCTGCATGCGTCAGCCCGCCCCCGTCTCCCAATCCGATTCCGGGGCGCTGCCGCCTCCGCCCGGGCGACGTTGACTACGCCAATGCCGGACGCCACGGCGCGCGGCGAACACGCCGACGATCGCGGTGACACACCACACCGCTATCGCCGAGTACGCCAACGGCGACGACAGGTTGCCGATCGAGGCCCCCAGCACCGTGTAGACG
>NZ_JBYCLE010000175.1:0-2469 GCF_057473765.1 Mycobacterium sp. TH-M106
CGGTAGCGCCGCGGCACCACGGCGTACACCAGCCGGACCAGGTTGCCGAATCGGCGGTGCAACCATTCGTCGCGGCGTGACCAGGTGTAGCCCAACAGCTCGCGCACTGGCGGATCGTAGAGACCCACGGTCAGCCAGACGAAGAACGGCGCCGCCAGTTTGCGCTGCGCCGCCCACAACCAGTCTGGAATCCATTGGGCGAAGGAAGGTTTCGGCAGCGTGGTGAGATCGAGCACGTCGCGGGTGGCTTTGTTGTCCTCCAACACGTAACGGCACATGTGGTCCCAGTAGGCCTGGAACTCCTCCCAGGTTTTCGGGACCGGCCGCATGCTCATGCCGTACATGCGATACCAGGTGATGTGCTCGTCGAAAAGCTGCCGCTTCTCGGCTTCGGTGATTCCGCCACAGAACCGCTCCGCAACGATCAGGGTGCCGACGAAGAAGGTCGCATGCGCCCAATAGAAGACCTCGGGATTCAGTGCGTTGTAGCGCCGGCCCTGTGCATCCACGCCTTTGATACCGACGTGGTAATCGCGCACCTCGGCACCGGTTATCGGGGCGCGGTCGCCGTCGAAGACCACTCCGCCGATGGGGTACAGCGAGCGCATCAGGCGCGGCCAGCGCTCCCGGAAGAACGTCGAGTGGGCTTCGACCGCAGCCCCCAGTTGTGGATGCATGTTCTGCATCGACCCCGACCACGGGCCCTGCAGCATGCCACGCCAGTCACCGAAGTACCGCCAGGTCAGCGAACCGGGACCGAGCGGCGCCGGGTCGTCATACGCGGTGGCGCCGTCGTTGGTCAACGCGCAAGCCTCAGACGTATCTTGAGTCACTGGGAGAGCTTCCTGATCTGTGGCAGATAGTTTCTGACTACAGCTGTTGTCACTGTCGCGACACTAGCAGAGGCGTGATTTCCGGTCAACGACGACGGAGCCGTTGGTACGGGTTCTGCCGGCGGACCCCCAAGCCCTGCACCGAGGCGAAAGCGTTGTCAAAAAGTGATGCCACGCCACACCGCGAAGGACTTGATGCTACCGGCGTACACAGATATATTGCATGCTACTGCCGGACACAGATAACTGGGAGGGCCGATGCCGCGACAGATGACTGACCTTCAGCTGCTGAACGAGCTGCAGCCGGTCGTCGAGGAGGGTCTCAACCGGCACTTCTCCATGGTCAAGAACTGGAACCCGCACGACTTCATCCCGTGGTCGGATGGCAAGAACTACTACGCGCTCGGCGGCCAGGACTGGGAGCCCGAGCAGTCCAAACTCTCTGAGGTCGCGCAGGTGGCGATGCTGCAGAACCTGCTCACCGAGGACAACCTGCCGTCGTATCACCGCGAGATCGCGATGAATTACAGCATGGACGCCCCGTGGGGCACCTGGATCAACCGCTGGACGGCCGAGGAGAACCGGCACGGCATCGCGCTGCGCGACTATCTGGTCGTCACCCGCAACGTCGACCCGATCGAGTTGGAGACACTGCGGATGGAGCAGGTCACCCGCGGTTTCAGTCCCGGCCAGAACCAGCAGGGCGACCTGTTCGCCGAGAACCTGTTCGACTCGGTCATCTACGTCACGTTCCAGGAGCTGGCCACCCGGGTTTCGCACCGCAACACCGGCAAGGCCTGCAACGAGACGATCGCGGACAAGCTGCTGACGCAGATCTCGCATGACGAGAACCTGCACATGATCTTCTACCGCGACATCAGCGGCGCCGCGATCGACATTGCGCCACAGCAGGCGATGTACTCGCTGCACCGGGTGCTGGCCAACTTCAAGATGCCCGGCTTCACGGTGCCGGACTTCCGGCGCAAAGCGGTGATCATCGCCGTCGGCGGTGTGTACGACCCGCGCATCCACCTCGATGACGTGGTCATGCCGGTGTTGAAGAAGTGGCGCATCTTCGAACGCGAGGACCTGACCGGTGAGGCGGCGCGGTACCGCGACGAAATCGGTCTGTTGATGCGGGAACTCGAGGAGGCCTGCGACAAGTTCGAGGTCGCCAAGCAGCGCCGCCTCGAGCGGGAGGCGCGAAAGGCCGAGAAGCTAGCCTCTCGAAAAGAGGTGCTCGCGTCATCGGCGTCCTGATTGGCCAGCGGCCCAGCACCGGACTGCAGATCGGCCCGATCACCCTCGCCAGCCCGGTGGTGCTGGCGCCGATGGCAGGTGTGACGAACGTCGCATTCCGGACGCTCTGCCGGGAGCTGGAGCAGTCTCGCGCCGGAACGGTCAGCGGGTT
Source organism: Mycobacterium sp. TH-M106 (assembly GCF_057473765.1). Taxonomy (NCBI): domain Bacteria; kingdom Bacillati; phylum Actinomycetota; class Actinomycetes; order Mycobacteriales; family Mycobacteriaceae; genus Mycobacterium; species Mycobacterium sp. TH-M106. The sequence goes on from NZ_JBYCLE010000175.1 coordinate 2,245, forward strand.
GTACGTGTGCGAGATGGTCACCGCGCGTGCCCTGATCGAGCGTCATCCGGCCACCCTGCACATGACGTCGTTCGCGGCCGACGAGTCGCCGTGCTCGCTGCAGCTCTACACCGTCGACCCGGACACCACCTACGCCGCGGTGCGGATGATCGCCGACGAAGGCCTCGCCGACCACGTCGACATGAACTTCGGCTGCCCGGTGCCCAAGGTGACCCGGCGCGGCGG
>NZ_JBYCLE010000176.1:0-1061 GCF_057473765.1 Mycobacterium sp. TH-M106
ATTGCGTCAACTTCGACCATCCCCATCACACCGACACCTCGAGCAACGCATCGACGGCCGCGTCGCTACGCATCCAACCGCGCCTCGCTTCAAAGAATGTGCGGTGATGCAGAATCGTGCCATCCACCAGGAGCGTGTGCAGCAGCATCATGACGGTGGTGGCTGCCATGAGGTTGGTCATCAGGCGCTGTGGGTTGGATACCGAGATCTCGCCGCAGCGGACTTCGGTCGGCAGCTGGTCTTCCTCGATGAGGTCGGGGAAGACTTCGCCAGGGAACGGCAACACGGTCTGCCCATGTGCGCGCACGCCGACGACGACTTGGCCTTCCCAGCCGCTGTTTTTAAGGTGCGCCAGTTGGTATCGGTCAAGGTGCTCCGGATGCTCCGGCATCGCGACCGCACTGTTCCCGCTGTCGATGTAGACGACGTCGGATTGACGCATCAGCTGCTCGTGCAAGATGCGCCGGGTACTGCCGTTGTCGACGCACGCGACGACGACGCTCTCCGGTTCGAACAAGCCCACCTCCGAGACGGGGGTTTCGTTGGTCAAATAGTGCGGATACGCGGCAATGGGTAAGCCGTAGGCTCGGGCATACCGCTCAGCCAGCACAGTGGCCTTGTGCTTGCCCACGTCTTGCGGCAAGAAGTACTGGCGCAAGAGATTCTTCTCTTCCACCGTATCGCCGTCGACGAGCAGGACGTCCGGGATGGACGCCCCTTGCTCACGTAGGCCATACAACAGACGCGCGAGTTGTTGCAAGACATAGCCGCCCGTTCCTCCGACGCCAAGGAGCGTCAGTTGCGGGATGCGGTTTGGATTTTGCACGCGCACGGGTTGTTTCATAGGGCCACCTCCGTGGCTTGGCTTGGCGACGCAGGCGTCCGCACGAGCGAGGTGAGGTCGCCGTCGAAGAGGACCTCGGGAGCGAGCGGCCGGAAGTGGCCACCGCAGGACATCCGGAAAAGCAGATCCGGACGGTCCTTGTCACAGCGGCCGAGCACACCGTAGAGCCCCGTTCGCACCTCGTCCGCATCGTCCGTGCTGCTGAAGAACGCAGGCA
>NZ_JBYCLE010000177.1:0-2864 GCF_057473765.1 Mycobacterium sp. TH-M106
CGGGGTGCACGCCGGACAACCCGCCGTTGCGCTTGCCGACGGGTGAGCGGACCGCCTCGACGATGACGGCTTCAGCCATGGTGATGTCTCCTTCGACAGGTGTTTTCGACAGTGTTTTCGACGGGTGTTGTTGTTGACTCGATTGTCAACCAAGGAGTTGGACGGGCACGGGGCGGGGTGTGCCGATGGCGGATAGGCGGGGGCTCACCGGCCCGCTCACCGTCGGTCCGTCGGCGCGGTCACGTGTTGTGGCGCGGGGGCCTACGGACCCAGCAGCTGCCATCGGGTGAACGGGATCGGCGCACGGGATCGTTCCAGTACCGGTCCCACCATCCGAGCAGGCTGTTCAGATCGGGACCGTTGTGGACGTTGAGGAGCAGCGGCTCGCGACCGCGTGTCCTCAGCACCGGGCTGCGGCTTCCGCCGCGGGCGTCGACCCCGGCATACCTACGGGGGTCTGGATCAGACCTTGACAATGTCCCATGCGGCCCGGCTGAGAACCGGCGCTGCGCCGAGAATGTCGAACTCCGTCGCCCGCGCAAGCCACAGCCTGGCGTATTCGACACTGGGTCCCATCCAGAGCGCTTGGCACAACCGGGGCGGAAGGGGTTTGACGCGGCGCCCCTGCACGTGCGGCTGTAGCCAAGCGCTGGCCTCGGCGTAGAACTGTTCGTTGATGGTGGAGATCACCGGCCGAGACTCCTCGATTACCTCGTATTCTCGGCAGTGAAACAGATAGCGCGCCCGCACCTCGTTTGAGGAGACCCACTCCAGATGAGCGCGAACGGATGCCTCGATCCCGCCGCGCGCGCTCGAACTTCCTTGCAGGGCAGCGAGATAGACGGCGAAGTATTCGCGGAGTGTCTCGATGTACAGCTCGGTGGCAACGCCTTCTTTACTGCCGAAGAAATGGTAGATGCTGCCCACGCTGGCGCCGGATTCGCGGTGGAGTGCCTCGATGGTGGTGCCCGCGACCCCGTTCTTGAGAAAGATCGTGAGCGCTGCGTCGAGGATGACGCGCCGACGCGGAGCGCCGGCCTGGGTGGCGGTGGGCATCACCGAACACTACTGGAATCTCCTCTTGACTGGAACATTCTACTAGAATATTCTTCGGACGAAGAGCTGCCGGCACGCGGCGGTTCCACGCGCGGAAGGACTGCGGTCAATGATCGCCAGCACCAACGGCCGAACGAGTCGCAACGCGCGGCCGGTGAATGCGGTTGACGTGACCCTGGTTGTCGCCTGCGTCGTGTGGGTCGTGATGACCCTGTGGTCGGGGAAACACACCGGCGGTGCCGGCTTGCCGGTCATCCCACAGACGATCACGTCACTGGATCTCAGCTGGGCCGATGCCGCGCCGATCGTCGTTCTCGGGTCATACGCCTTCGCGCTGTTCCTCAACCCGGTCAACAAGTCGGTCGGCAGCGTCACATTCTTCATGTTCGGGTTCATCTGGCTGTTGGCCTTGTATCGCTTCGTTGTGCTCGTGTTGGAGCAGAACGGATCCCGCGCGGCGCTCCAGGCATCATTGCAGGGTCCCGGTTGGCTGCGATGAGCCCCACGCTCGCGCAGCTCCGCTCGCAGGGCTACGTCGTGCTTCACGACGTACTGAGCGCCCGCGAAGTGGAACTCATCGGCGACGAGATGGCACCGTTGCTGGCATCGGCACCGTTCGGCCGCAACGACTTCGAGGGCCTGCGATCCCAACGGGTCTACGCGTTGCTGGCCAAGGCGCCGTCAACCGCCGTTCTGGCAACGCATCACACGCTGGCGGCGTTGCTGGACCAACTTCTTCATCCGGCGTACCTCCTCTCGGCGCACATTGCGATAAATGTCCATCCGGGCGAGACGAAGCAGATGCTTCATGCCGACGACGGGCATTGCGCCATTCCGCGCCCCCGCCAACACCTAGGTGTATCCGCTGTGTGGGCCCTCGACGACTTCACGGGCGCGAACGGCGCCACCGAAATCCTGCCGGGCAGCCATCTGTGGGGAGGCGAGACTCCAGATGAGTTCGATTCTCGGATCCGCACAATCGAAATGAGCGCCGGCTCAGTCGCGGTGTTTCTGGGCAGTACCTACCATCGTGGCGGTGCCAACGTCAGCAACACCACTCGGTTGGGGATCACGACGCAGTTCTGCGAACCGTGGGTACGACCCATCGAGACGATGACGCTGGCCGTGCCTCCTGCCGTCGCCGCCCAGTACCCCCCTCGTGTGCAGGCGCTGCTCGGTTACGGGCTTTACCCGCCCTTCATCGGCTACGTCGACGGGCGCGATCCACGCCGTCTCGTCGAGGCCACAACCTCCTGAAACCCCCTGAAACCCCCTGAAACCCCCTGACCGGGCCATGAAATTGGCGGCAGGCCAGGGGAAGACGGGACAAGCCCTGCCATGCGACCCCCCTCACGGCGACGAGCACTGCGTACCCTCACGCGCGATTCACGGGCACAGCTTTGCGGCCTGGGAGGCGGGCAACGGCCCCACTTCGGCACGGCGACGTCGGCGCCTCGGCCAAGCTACCCGGCGGGATACCCCACCGATTTGATCTCGGTGTACTGGTCGAAGCCGGCAACACCGTTCTGGCGGCCCACACCGCTGGCCTTGTATCCGCCGAACGGCGTGTCGGCGCCGTAGGGGGCGCCGCCGTTGACGCCCATGAATCCGGCCCGGATCCGGCGGGCCACGGCCAGCGAATGCTCCAGCGATCCCGACATCACGTTGCCGGCCAACCCGTAGGCACTGTCGTTGGCGATGCGGATCGCGTCCTCCTCGTCGTCGAAGGGGATGACCGAGAGCACAGGGCCGAAGATCTCCTCCTGGGCGATCGTCATGGAGTTGTCCACGTCGACGAAAAGCGTTGG
>NZ_JBYCLE010000178.1:0-1870 GCF_057473765.1 Mycobacterium sp. TH-M106
CCACCGTTCCCGCCGGGCGGCCCAGGGGTGGCGGCGGAACCGCCCCAGTTCGGCGGCGCTGAACGGGCGGTCGTCCTTGGGTACCATCCACGGGGGATTCCGCTGGAATACGTTGACGTGCGCAGCGATTCGGGCCAGTTCCGGGACCGCCTGCACCGCACTGGCGCCGGTTCCGATCACCGCGACTTTCCTGCCGGTCAGGTCGACGTCACGGTCCCATGCACAGGTGTGCATCAGGTGGCCCCGGTAGTCGGTCAAACCCTCGATGTCGGGCAGCTTGGACGCGCCGAAAAGGCCGGCCGCGCTGACCAATACATCGGCCACCAGCGTCCTGACAGCGTCGCTGTTGGCCTCCTGCAGTTGCAATTCCCACCGCCGGGCGTCCTCGTCCCACCGCGCCCGCCGCACCCGGGTCCGCAGCATCAAGTGGCGACGCAGGTCGAACTCGTCGACCACCGATTCCAGATACGCCAGGATCTCCGGCTGGCGGGCGTACGTGCGGCTCCAGTTCGGGTTCAGCGCGAAGGAGAACGAATAGAGGTGGCTCTGCACGTCGCACGCGGCGCCAGGGTAGACGTTGCGCCGCCAGGTACCTCCCACCCCGTCCTCACCGTCGATGATCACCAGGTCGTCGACGCCCCTGCGGCGCAGCGTCACCGCCGCGCCGAGGCCGCCGAAGCCAGCGCCGATGATCGCGACCCGCGGCGGGTGGCGCCGCCGCGTCGCCGCCCTCACCCGGCCGACGGCATAGCGCCGGCGCGCCCGCCGGCTCGTCACGCTCCGGCCTCGCCGCCGCGCAGCAGGAGGCCCTCCAAATCCCCTTGGGCCCGCCATGCCCGCAGGATGTCGGCGTACTCGGTCGGCCCGCCGAAGAAGAAGCTGCCCTGCCGGGTCTTGGCGTCGGCCTTGCCTTCCCGGTTGTAGTACCCCGGAGTGCAGGTCGCGGCGCGCTCGGCGGTGGCGGCCGACCGGGCCACGACGGTGTCGACCCAGGCGGCTTCGGCCTCCGGTGACGCCTCGACCTCGGTGATGCCGTGTTGCAGGGTCCACGCGATGATCCAGGCGGCGTGGGTGGCCTGCACGTCGAGCAGATAGGGGAAGTTCACCGTCAGCCCGGCCTGGGAGATGCTTTCGATGAAGCAGTTCGGGAAACCGCTGGCGCACAGGCCCTGGAAGGTGCGCACACCGTCGCGCCAGCGCTGCGTGAGCGTCACCCCGCCGCGGCCGACCAGCTCGAAGCCGGTGCGGCGGCAGTAGTCGGTGCCGACCTCGAAACCCGTTGCGAAGATCAAACAGTCGAGCTCGTAGGTCACGTCGTCCACGACGACGCCGGACTCGGTGATGCATTGCACCCCGCGACCCCGGGTGTCGACCAGCGTGACGTTGTCTCGGTTGAACGTCTGCAGGTACTCGTCATGGAAGCAGGGGCGCTTGCAGAAGTAGCCGTACCACGGCTTGAGAGCCTCGGCGGTGGCGCGGTCGGCGACGATCTCGTCGACCCGCGCCCGGATCTCCGCCATCTTGGCGAAGTCCGCCAACTCGATGTCGCGGCCGCGCTGCTCGGGGTCGACCAAATCGTCGGCGTCGTGGCGCATCACCGGGAGCTTGCGGGTGATGCTCGTCCACGCGTCGGCGACGAGGTCCTCGGAGGCCTGCCCGCCGGCGGTGAGGATCTGGAAGTTCTCGATGCGCTCACGCTGCCAGCCGGGCCGCAGCGTGTCGGCCCAGCCGGGCTCGGTGGGCCGGTTGGCCCGCACGTCCACCGACGACGGCGTGCGCTGGAATACGTAGAGCCGCTGCGCCGCCGCGGCCAGATGCGGCACGCACTGGACCGCGGTCGCGCCCGTGCCGATGATGCCGACGCGCTTGG
>NZ_JBYCLE010000179.1:0-8835 GCF_057473765.1 Mycobacterium sp. TH-M106
GCGAGTTCGGCGTCCAACCAATCACGCAGCATCGCCACTCGGCGCCGGCCCGGCGGATCCTCCGGCAGCCACTCGCGCGTCAGCCGCCCGGCGCCGAACGGCAACGACAACGCGACCTCGGGCTCCTCGTCCACGCCGTTGCACAGCTCCAGCGAGCCGCCACCGATATCAAGGTTGATGATCCGTCCCGCGCTCCACCCGAACCACCGGCGCACCGCCAGGAAGGTCAACCTCGACTCGTCCTCCCCGCGCAGCACCTGCAGTTCGACGCCGGTCTCGGTGCGCACCCGAGACAGCACGTTCTCGGAGTTGGAAGCGTCCCGCACCGCCGAAGTGGCGAAGGCCATCAGCTCCGCACAGCCCGAACTCGCGGCGATCTTGGCGAACTCGTCGATGGTCGACAACAGCTTGTCGGCGCCCCGCCGGGTGATCTTGCCTGAACTGTCAGTGTTTTCGGCCAGCCGCAGCGCGGCCTTGGTCGAGCTCATCGGCATCGGATGACCGCCCCGGTGTGCATCCACCACCAATAGGTGGACGGTGTTGCTGCCGACGTCGAGCACGCCTAATCGCACAAAACATAATTTAACCAGGAACGCGGGCGCATGAAACTCTGGTCTACCGTGGGATTCTGTGACACCGCCACCTGCTGCTCACCCGGGCTCCCACCCACACGAAGTCGATCCGGACTTTCCCCGCGAATGGGTGGAGTTCTACGACCCGGACAGTCCCGAGCATCTGATCGCCGCCGACCTGACCTGGCTGCTGTCGCAGTGGACTTGCGTGTTCGGCACCCCGGCCTGTCGGGGCATCGTCGCGGGCCGGCCCGACGACGGATGTTGTTCGCACGGCGCGTTTTTGTCCGACGACGACGACCGTGCCCGGCTCGACGCGGCCGTGGCCCAGCTGACCGACGACGACTGGCAGTTCCGCGGCAAGGGGTCGGGCGTCAAGGGCTACCTGGAGCTCGACGAGAACGAGGGTGAGCAACAGCTGCGCACCCGTACGCACAAAGGTGGGTGCATCTTTTTGAACCGGCCCGGGTTCACCGGCGGCGCCGGGTGCGCATTGCACATCAAAGCGGTCCGGCTGGGGGTGCACCCGGTGACGATGAAGCCGGACGTCTGCTGGCAGCTGCCGATCCGGCGCAGTCAGGAATGGGTGATCCGCCCCGACGGCAGCGAGATCCTCAAGACCACCATCACCGAATTCGACCGGCGGGGCTGGGGTCCCGGCGGCGCCGACCTGCACTGGTTCTGCACCGGTGATCCGGCCGCCCACGTCGGCGCCAGGCAGGTGTGGCAGAGCATGGCCGTCGAACTCACCGAGTTGCTGGGCGAGAAGGCCTATGCGGAGCTGGCCGCAATCTGTCAGCAGCGTCACGAACAGGGCCTGGTCGCGGTGCATCCGGCGACCCGGGCGGCCGAATAAGCGCTCGACGTCGGATGTGGCACCGTTCCTAAATACTGAGATCGAGCTCCGATTCACGGTGCATCACAGCGTTGTGCCCGCGGGTCGCTCTCGATACGGACACCCCCGCCGATCGAGGTTCGCGGCCTCATGCCAATAGTCATCAGGGGCTTCAGACCAGGTGTCTGGCGATGCGGGGGAACCCAGCGACATCGGCCGCCTACGCGCCGGCGTCACCGCTTCGAGGGTGAGTGTCAGAGCACCGAGGGCGGCGGTGGGTATCGCCCAAACACGCCGATGCGCCAAAGCACTTCGGCACTGGTCGACGTGGCTGATGGCCGGTGAGGCATACGCCGGTGCATCGTCGGCTGTTGCTTGCAGCAGCCGACCGGAATAGCCGTTGCCACAATTGATTTGGATGCCGTACCTGTCGTAGGCGCCGAGAGAAACCGGAAACCAAAGCCCCAGCAGGCCACCAGCGAGCAGAATGGTGCCGACCATCACGACCAATCGGTCGCGGGAAATCACCTGCCCCACCTTGCCCATACGGCCACCTTTTTTTCTGCCTCCTACGCAGAGGTCAGGGCAGCCAGGATGTCGGCAAGCCACTGGTCCAAAGTGGTGGAGCCCAATAGCGTGGACGCCAGGTCGGACAAATGGTCGTTCCCCACCCCGAAATCGCTGACCAGATCGCTCAGCGTGTTGCCGCCAAGCCCAGGAACCTGGTTGAACACCTCGCTGATCGTGGACTGGTCGCTGAGTCCGAGCGCGCCCAGCAGCCCACCGAATGTCGTGTGCTGGAGTCCGGGAATCGCGGTGAAGAAATCGTCGACCGTTGCGTGCTCGCCGGGACTGGAGTAGACCCCGAAACCGTTCAAGAAGTCCCAGATCTTCAGGTCGTTGAACCCGATCGTGTCCAGCACCTGATTCACCGAGGCGGTGTCCGGTAGCCCCACCCCGGTCAGCAACTGATTTAAGGTCGCGTCGTCGAGGTCACCGGCGGTCAGCAACTGGCTCACATTGTCGTGGCCGAGACCGGCCGCGTTGGCGAACTGTTCCACGGTGGTGCCGGCCGTGAAGGCTCCGGTGGTCGGATCCCACAGGCTGCCGAGCGAACTCGGGTCGATGCCGAAAATGTGGAGCAGCTCGTCTGGGCTGACGCTCAGCTGGTGCAGGAACCCGTTGATGTGCTCGTCTGCCACGCCCCAGTCACCGAGAAGCGTGTCGACCTGCGTGTCACCGATCCCGAACGCCTGCACCGCCTGCTCCAGGGTGCTGCTGTCGCTGAGCCCGAGCACACCGAAAAGCTGCGACACCGGGTCGTTGCCGATGCCCAGGTGGGCTGCCAGATCACTGAGCGTGGCGTCCTGATAATCGGTCAGCCCAATCAGGTTGTAGAAGTTCGACAGCGGTTCGGCGCCGATACCCAGCTTGTCGACCTCGGAGCTCAAGGTGGTGCTGTCAGTCACTCCCGCGACCGCGAGAAGCACCCCCAGTGGATTCTGGTTCAGTCCGAACACCCCCGCGAACTGGTTCACGTCGCCCAGCGTGACATTGCCGAGTCCAGTGAAGCCCAGCAACTCGTTGGGGGTCAGGCCACCGAGCCCCAACGATCCAAAGGGAAAGAGCGCCTTCGACACCGTGAGTTCGCCGTAACCGGTGATTTTCGCCAGGTCCAGCAGAGCCTGGACGAACCCTGCTTCCAGCGGCACGGGATCGAAGCCGGTCAGGGCGACATCGTGCACATGCACGACAGGGAGCGCAGTGGGCTGCTGTGCTACTGCCGGGGCGGTGCCGATAAGGGCCGCACTGGCCACGGCGGTGGCCAGTGCGGCGGCCCTCGTCGTGAGCCGCCGCTGCCCGCGCGGCGGCCTTGCCGCACGGCGACGCTCATGAGAGCTCAATGGTCGACGATGCGAGCGCATCGTGGTGGAAGAAGTAGTGGAAGAAGTGGTGGAAGAAACCGACGACATCTTGCCTCCCGGTGTCGGTGTGAGTACCGCAAGACTAGCACTGTCTGAGACAGTTTGCAAACCGGGGTTGAACTCAGATTTCGGCTGACTCGGGTGAGGCTGGGTCGTTGGTGCGGCGGATGTCGATGACACCGCCAGGCCTGCGCTGCCGGTTGCGCTGGGCGAAACGCTCGACCACCTCGGCCAGCTGCGGCACCTGGCCGAGGTATTCGTCACGAACCGCTTGCCCGGCCTCCAGTTGGCAGAACACCCCGAACAGCGTGACCGTCGTTCGTGCCATTGGGATGAGATCGGCCGCCACCACGAGCTGCCGAACCACATCGATCAGCCGCACGTCGATCACCCGAAGCACCTGGCTGCGCAACCAGGAAGTGCTCACCCGTACCTGCGGCGAAACCCACATCTCGCGGAGCGGGCCGTTGACTTCGACGAGCCTGTCGACGTCAACGTCGCAGCCATCGGCAACCAATCCGTGCCGGCGCATCGCGTCCTCGAGTTCCCGCGCTCCGCCGTTGAACACGGCCTCCATGATGTCGGCATACATGTCGAAGAATCCCGGCGGCGGGAAAGCCGAGCATGCACCGAAATCCACCACGCCGAGCCGACCGTCGGACTGCAACAGGAAGTTCCCCGGGTGCGGATCGCCGTAGAGCAGGCCGGTTCGGGAGAAGCTGGTCAAGACGAAACGGGCCATGAGCCGGCCGATCCGATCGCGGTCGAACCGGTTGTCCGACGCGATGAGCCGCGACACCGGTACACCGTCGATCCACTCGCTGACCAGGACATCACCCTGCTGGTGGACCACCTTCGGCACCACGAAGTCGGGATCGCCTGCGTAAGCCCGGGCAAAGGCCTGCTGATGCTCGGCCTCCTGTTGGTAGTCGAGTTCTTCGCGCACGCATGCACTCACGGCTTCGACCACCGACCCGACGTCGGTTCCCCGCACCAACATCTTGAGTGGCGCCGATGCGCGACGAACCTGGTCGAGGTCGTTCAGGACGGCTTCGCGAGCGCCCGGATACATCAGCTTCACCGCGACTGGAGTGCCGTCCTGCCAGGTCGCCCGGTGTACCTGACCGATCGAGGCGGCGGCGGGGCGCCGATCATCGAAGCTACGGAAGTTATCTGCCCAGTTGTCACCCATATTGGCCGCCATGGCTCGGTGCACCATAGGCGCCAGCATCGCCAGGCCCGAGCACTGCAGTCGGCTTAGCGCGATCCGGTACGGTTCGGCGAGGTCGGGCGGGAGCGCCATCTCGTAGATCGCGAGCAGCTGGCCGAGCTTCTGGGCGCACCCCTTCAGCTCGCCGAGCACCTCGAACATGTGCTGGGCAGTCCGAAGCTCGATGTCAGCGGCAACCTGGTCTCGCGTGCGGCCGAGAACTCGCTTGCCGGTGCCGGCAACGCGACGGCCCGCGTATGCAACCGGCAAAGTCGCCAGCTTCGCACTCCGCGCCAGCTTGCGGGTCGGCGGGTTGCCGGTTGACCTCGACCCGAGGCCGCGCGACGTCAGTCGAACAACTCGTTCCCGGTGCCGATCGGGCATGGCTCACCTCGCCTCGGTGTGCAGTTCACTCTCGCATACTCGCAGAATCAGCGTCGCGGTACTACCCTGTCTGGGACAAGATTGTCGAGTAATCCCAGACGGGCGACGGCGATGGAACCCAGGACCCCCACAACTGTGGTGGCAGACGTCGCCGACGAGCTGGCGCGCCGGGTGGTGTCGGGCGTCAAGGAGCCAGGTGATCTGGTGCCATCGGTTCGCCAGATAGCCGAGGAGTTCGGAATCAATCGCGCCACGGCACAATTGGCGCTCGGACGGTTGGAATCACACGGCTTCGTGGTGGCACAACGTGCCCGCGGCTTCGTCACCCGCGATATCCACAGGGAAGGTGGCGTCGAGGTTTACCGCCGGGCCTTTCGGCTGTCCATGCAGACGCCCGAGATCGCGGTGGAGGCGTTTCACGACATCGTCGACGTGGAGCGTTCGATCGTGATGGATGCGCTGCTCGCATATGCAGACTGCGACGACAGGGGGGAGGCGCACAGAGTCGAAGAGACTATCGAGGAACTCGAAACCCTGGCGCGATCGGAAGAGCCCGACCACGAAGCGATGCTGCGACTCGAACTGGCGATTATCCGGCACATCCTGGGTGTGGTCGGCCAGACGTTTCACCGGGCAATCCTCAATTCCATCGGCGAGATGATCCTGGACGTACCCGAGGCGGTCGCCGCTTACTACGCGGTATCGCCGGATCTCCACGTGCTGGTCTGGCGCGGTCTTGCCGCCGTGTGGGATTCAGGCAGTGCTCTCTCGGAGCCGCAACTGGCGTTATTCGAGGACGTGTTCAACATCTACCACGAGCGGGTCCTCGCCCGATTCGACGAGCTGATGGGCGCTGTCGACGAGTCGACCGCAACCGCGGATATTGCGTCTGCCTGACGATCCGGACCAGCTGCCAACCCAACCCGTCGCGGCCAAACTGTCTGAGACGGCATAGACTCCTGGCTGAAGGACTTCAACGCTAGACCGGGGCAGGACGAGGCCCAATGGCCTCGGCGTGCTCCGGAGACGAGTTATAGTGGCCTGGCCACTTGACGTCTTACCAACAGCCTGTCAGACTCGCCGGCATGCCGCTGCATCCGGTGACCCGCCAATCGGTGCCGGAGCAGGTGTTCGGCCAGATCGCCACCGCCGTGTTCACCGGAGAATTGGAGCCCGGGGAAGCGCTGCCCAGCGAGCGTCGGCTGGCCGAGCTGTTCGGGGTGTCCCGTCCGGCTGTACGCGAGGCGCTCAAGCGACTGTCAGCGGCCAGCCTGATCGAGGTACGCCACGGCGGCGCCACCACCGTCCGCGACTTCCGCCGGCACGCCAGCCTGGATCTACTGCCGCAGTTGCTGTTTTGCAACGGGAAACTCGACACCGCGGTCGCGCGCAGCCTGCTCGAGGCCCGGTTGCGCAATGGCCCGAAGGTCGCCGAGCTCGCCGCCGAACGGCACGGTCCCGAGCTGGCCGGATTGCTCGGCGAATCGCTCCGCGCACTGGAGGCCGAAGACGATCCAACCCAGAGGCGGCGTCACGTCATCGTGTTCTGGGACCATGTGGTCGACGCTGCCGGCTCGATCGTGTTCCGATTGATGTACAACGCATTTCGCGCGGCATACGAGCCGGCGCTACCACTGCTGAAAGCGTCGGCTGAAGCTGAGGCCGCGGAATTGGACGCCTACCGCAGGCTGGCGGAGGCGATCGTCACCGGTGACGCCGCGGCGGCCAAAAGCATTGCCCACGACCTGATCGAACTGACCAACTCGATCTTGACTGCTGTGCTCGACGAGATGGTGGGTCGGCGGTGAGTAGTTACGCGGTGGTCAGTGGTTATGTCCGTGGTCAGGTCCGGCCTGGGGTGGATGCGGTTGGTGGGTTTTATCGGATGTGTGTTTTGACTGCTAAGGCGTTGTTTCGGCCGCGTTTTCAGTGGGGGGAGGCGATCGAGCAGGGGTGGTTCATTACCAGTGTGTCGTTGTTGCCGACGGTCGCGGTTGCGGTGCCGTTGACGGTGTTGATTGTCTTCACGCTCAACATCATGTTGGCCGAGTTCGGGGCGGCGGATATCTCGGGGGCGGGTGCGGCGTTGGGTGCGGTGACTCAGTTGGGTCCGATGACGACGGTGTTGGTGGTGGCTGGTGCCGGGGCGACGGCGATCTGCGCCGATCTGGGTGCGCGCACCATCCGGGAGGAGATCGACGCGATGGAGGTGCTCGGCATCGACCCAATCCATCGTTTGGTGGTGCCTCGGGTGGTGGCTGCGACCGTGGTGGGCAGCTTGCTCAATGGCGCGGTGATCACGATTGGGTTGGTGGGGGGTTTCGTTTTCGGTGTGTTCATTCAGCATGTGTCGGCGGGTGCTTATGTGAGCACGTTGACGTTGGTGACCGGCCTGCCGGAGGTGGTCATCTCGGTGGTCAAGTCGGCGACGTTCGGGTTGATCGCCGGGTTGGTGGGTTGTTATCGGGGGTTGACCACCCGTGGTGGTCCCAAGGGCGTCGGCGTTGCGGTCAACGAGACGCTGGTGTTGTGTGTGCTTGCGTTGTTCGCGGTCAATGTGGTGTTGACCACGATCGGGGTGCGGTTCGGGACGGGGCACTAGCGGTGGCGACGTCGGTGGTGTTGCGTGCGCGGTTTCCGCGAACGGCGGCCAGCCTTGACCGCTATGTCGGTGGTGCGGGGCGAACGCTGGAGCAGCTCGGGGGTTTTGCGCGGTTCACTCGGGTCAGTGTGGGTCGTATCGGGTGGGCGTTGCGCCATTACCGCGCCGAGACGCTGCGGTTGATCGCCGAGATCGGGATGGGTACCGGCGCGATGGCTGTCGTCGGTGGCACGGTCGCCATCATCGGTTTGGTGACGTTGTCGGGGGGGTCGTTGATCGCCATTCAGGGTTTTGCGTCGTTGGGCAACATCGGCGCCGAGGCGTTCACTGGGTTTTTCGCTGCGCTGGCCAACACCCGGGTGGCGGCGCCGATCGTGGCGGGTGTGGCGTTGGCGGCCACCGTCGGTGCCGGTGCGACCGCGCAGTTGGGCGCGATGCGTATCAGTGAGGAGATCGATGCTTTGGAGGTGATGGGCATCAGGTCGATGTCGTTTTTGGTCTCTACCCGCATCATTGGTGGGTTGGTGGTGATCGTGCCGCTGTATGCGTTGGCGTTGGATATGGCCTACACCTCCGGGCAGGTTGTCACCACGGTGTTCTACGGGCAGTCCAATGGCACCTATGAGCACTATTTTCGGACTTTCTTGCGGCCCGAGGACGTCGGCTGGTCGGTGGTGCAGGTTGTGGTGATGGCGGTGGTGGTGATGATCACCCACTGCTATTACGGCTACACCGCCAGCGGCGGGCCGGTCGGTGTCGGGCAGGCGGTCGGTAGGTCGATGCGGATGTCGCTGGTCTTGGTGGTGGTTGTGGTGTTGTTGGCTCAGTTGGCGCTCTACGGTGTCAACCCGAACTTCAACCTCACGGTGTAGCGGCGATGCTCCCGACACCGGCTAAGCCGACCACGCGTACCCACTCACGCCGGTGGCTTTATCTGGAGGGTGTGGCCCTGGTGGGGCTGGGTGTGTCGGTGTTGGTGTTGGTGTTCTTGCAGTTTCGGGGGGATTTCACGGCTAAGACTGAGTTGACGATGCTGGCGTCGCGGGCGGGTCTGGTGATGCAGACCGGTTCGAAGGTCACCTACAACGGGGTGGAGATAGGTCGGGTGGCCGATATCTCCGAGATCGACCGTGACGGCCGGCCGGCGGCAAAGCTGATGCTCGACGTCAACCCGCGCTACGTCAGGCTCATTCCGGCCAACGTGGTCGCGACGATCCAGGCGGCCACCGTGTTCGGCAACAAGTATGTGTCGTTGGCCTCGCCGGACGACCCGGTGTCGCAGCGTATCTCGACGGCTGATGTGATCG
>NZ_JBYCLE010000180.1:0-6320 GCF_057473765.1 Mycobacterium sp. TH-M106
TCAACGGCGCCCGCCAGGTTCCCGGCCGGCACACCCGGGTCACCGGACTCGAGTTCGTCGACAAGCTGGTGCGGGTCGACCAGTCGCCGATCGGGCGAACGCCGCGGTCGAATCCGGCCACCTACACCGGTGTGTTCGACAAGATCCGCACCCTGTTCGCCGCCACCACCGAGGCCAAGATCCGCGGCTATCGGCCGGGCCGGTTCTCCTTCAACGTCAAGGGCGGTCGCTGCGAGGCGTGTACCGGTGACGGCACCATCAAGATCGAGATGAACTTCCTGCCGGACGTCTACGTCCCGTGTGAGGTGTGCCAGGGCGCCCGGTACAACCGGGAGACCCTGGAGGTGCATTACAAGGGCAAGACCATCGCCGAAGTGCTCGGCATGTCGATCGAGGAGGCAGCCGAGTTCTTCGGGCCGATCACCGGCATCCACCGTTACCTGGCTACGCTGGTCGACGTCGGCCTGGGCTATGTGCGACTCGGCCAGTCGGCGCCGACGCTGTCCGGTGGTGAGGCGCAGCGGGTGAAGTTGGCCTCGGAACTTCAGAAGCGCTCCACCGGCCGCACCGTCTACATCCTCGACGAACCGACGACAGGATTGCATTTCGACGACATCCGCAAGCTGCTCACTGTGCTCAGCGACCTTGTCGACAAAGGCAATACGGTGATTGTCATTGAGCACAACCTGGACGTGATCAAGACCTCGGACTGGATCATCGACCTGGGTCCCGAAGGCGGCGCCGGCGGCGGGACGGTCGTCGCCGCCGGAACCCCGGAAGACGTCGCCGCGGTGCCGGAGAGCTACACCGGTAAGTTCCTCGCCGAAGTGCTGGAGGCTGCCGTGAAACCTGCTGTGGCCCAAGCCCGCCGGCGGCGCCACCAGGTCAGCGCGTAGCGCCTAGCCCGCTACCTGTCGTCGGGCAGCAGCCGAAATGCCGGGCCACCGGTCAACGGAACGACAGCGCGGAAATCTCGACGGTCGAGGGTGAGCACCGCGTCGGTCTCGTACTGTTCGGCCACCACGACGGTGACGGCATCGGTGAGGTTGAGCCGCAGCGCATCGTAACGGTTCTGGGCGATGCGGGCTGTCCGGAGTGTGGTCGCCGAGACGACGGGGACCGCGACTCGCCCGGTGCGCTCCTGGGTGAGGCCACCAACCCGGACGTGTCGGCGATGACGATCATCCCGCGCTGCGCCCAGCGGCCTCCGCCACCACCTGGTGAATCTCCTTCGCGGTCACGGGACGCCCGAATTCCGCCGTGGGGATGTCCCATTCGGCGGGCCAGCGACGAGCCCTCAGCGCGGCGAGGTGGAACGCCTCGCGGAAGTACTCGGACTCCGGCCGCCCGTCCCGCGCGGCCGCCTCTTTGATCACCGCGAGGTCGTCCTCGTCGACCATGACGGTCGTCTTCTTGAGCGCCATATGGTTATGGTACCTGTGCCATAATGTTCCAGCGGGTGTCGTCGGCCGGCACGACCTCAGCGGGCCGCCTTCGCGAGTCGCGTCAGCGCGGCCTGGCCAGCGGGAAGGGCAGCGTTTCCCGGATGCTGCGACCAGTGACCAGCATGACGATCCGGTCGACGCCCATCCCCAGACCGCCGGTCGGGGGCATCGCGTACTCCATGGCCTGAAGGAAATCTTCGTCGAGCTCCATGGCCTCGGGATCTCCGCCGACCGCGCGCAACGACTGCTCCTGCAGCCGGCGGCGCTGCTCGACCGGATCGGTGAGTTCGCTGTAGGCGGTAGCCAACTCGACGCCCCAGGCCACCAAGTCCCACCGCTCGGCCACTCCGCGTTTGCAACGATGCGGTCGGGTCAGCGGCGACACCGACGTGGGGAAGTCGGTGTAGAAGGTGGGCTGCTCGGTGCGGGCCTCGACGAGCTGCTCGTAGAGTTCGAGCACCACCGCGCCGGCATCCCACTGCCGGAAAAAATGGACACCGGCGGCGTCGCACAGCCGGCGCAGGGTGGCCAGGTCGGTGTCAGCGTCGATGTGCTCACCAAGCGCATCGGAGACCGCGTCGTGCACGGTACGCACCGGCCAGACACCGGAGATGTCCACCGGTTCAAGACGACCGGGCGTGCCCTCGGCGCTGTCTGCGCCGCCTTGCCGGGGCCGCAGCACCACCGGCGCGCCGTTGGCCGCGCAGGCGGCGTTCTGGATCAGCTCTCGGGCCCCGTCGATCCAGGTCAGGTAGTCGGCGTGCGCCTGATAGGCCTCAAGCAGGGTGAACTCCGGATTGTGGCTGTAGTCGACGCCCTCGTTGCGGAACGCCCGGCCCAGTTCGAAGAGCCGCTCGACACCGCCCACGCACAGCCGCTTGAGGTACAGCTCCGGGGCGATGCGCAGATACAGGTTCAAGTCGTAGGCGTTGATGTGGGTGGTGAACGGGCGAGCGCTGGCGCCTCCGTGCAACTGCTGCAGAATCGGGGTTTCGACTTCCAGGAATCCCTTGGCGAACAACGTCTCCCGGATTGCGCGCAGCACCTTGCTGCGGGCCGTTACCAGCTCGCGGGACTCGGTGTTGACGGCCAGGTCCACGTAGCGGGACCGCACCCGCGCCTCGGGATCGGTCAGTCCTTTCCACTTGTTCGGCAGCGGGCGCAGGCACTTGCCGATCAGCCGCCAGCGTTGCACCAGCAGCGACGGCGTTCCGTTGCGGCTGTGTCCCATGTTTCCGTTGACCTCGACCAGGTCACCGAGGTCGACGGCCCTACTGAAGTCCTTAGCGCAGCCGCTATTGACCTCTGCGAGCACCGAGTTATCCAGCAGCAGTTGCAATTCACCGGACCAGTCCCGCAGCTGGGCGAAGATCACGCCGCCATAGTCGCGCATCAGCAGCAACCGGCCCGCCACCGAAACAGCCGCTCCGGCGTCCAGGCCGGCCAGGGCCTGGACCACCGTGTGAGTGGGCGGGCGACCGACCGGATAGGCGTCAACGCCATTGTCCTGCAGGGCTTTCAACTTGGCGAGCCGGATCCGAACCTGTTCGGGCAGTCGCGGGCTGCGCGAGGCCGTGTCGACGGAGCCGAGCGGATCAGCACGCAGCGCCGAGAGATCGGGCGCGGTGCCGTCGCTGTGCAGCAGGCCGGTCGCCACTACCGCCGCCGGCACCGACGAATGGTGGCCGGTGTGCTGTTTGTTGCGGCCGGAGAACGGCAACACCAGGAAGCCTTCCGCGATCACCGACGCAACACCCACCCGGGGAATCAACCGGGCGTCCTCGTAGCACGCATAGCGGGGCACCCAATCGGGCTGGTATTTCATATTGGAGCGATACAGCGTCTCCAGCTGCCACCATCGCGAGAAGAACATCAGCACCCGGCGCCACAATCGCGCCACCGGGCCGGCGCCTAGCTGCGCGCCTTGCTCGAACGCCGACCTGAACATGGCGAAGTTCAGCGAAATCTTGCTGATGCCAATGCCTTGAGCTTGCAACGCCAATTCGCTGACCATCAGCTCGATGGTGCCGTTGGGGGATTGTGGTGAGCGGCGCATCAAGTCCAGTGAGACCCCGCTGGTCCCCCACGGCACCAGTGACAACATCGCCACCACCGCGCCGTCGCGCTGCACCGCCTCGACCAAAAGACAATCGGCGTCTGCCTGGTCGCCGAGGCGGCCCAGTGCCATCGAGAAGCCGCGCTCGGATTCGGTGTCGCGCCACGCGTCGGCGCGCTGGACCACCAGCGCCATCTCGTCGGCGCCGAGGTCGCCGTGCCGACGGATCCGCACCGTCAGCCCGGCCCGGCGCGCCCGGGTTACCGCCTGCCGGACCGCCCGCCGGTCCGGGCCGGACAGCCGGAAGTCGGCGGCGTGCAGGATCGCCTCGTCACCGAGTTCCAGGGCGCTCAGGCCAGCGTCGCGGAATGCTTGCGCCCCTAGCACGCTGGCACCCATCACGGCGGGCGTCCACGCATAGATTTTGCACAGCTGCAACCACGCGCCGATGGCCGAGGGCCAGGCCGCCGGGTCGCCCACCGGGTCGCCGCTGGCCAGGCAGACGCCAACTTCGACACGGTAGGTGATGGCGGCGCGTCCGTCGGGGGCGAACACCACCGCCTTGTCCCGGCGAGTGGCAAAGTAACCCAGCGAGTCGTTCTGCCCATAGAGCTCGAGCAGCCCGCGGATCGCCGATTCATCCTGGCCCGTCAGCGCGTTCTCGGCGCGCTGCGACAAGAACAGCACCACGGCCGCAGCCATCAGCGGCACGGCACCGAGCAGCCCGAACAGCACCTTGAGCACGACATCGGGTTTCCCGGCGAACACCTCCGACCCCGCCAAGCCGAATCCCATCACCCGATTCACCACATAGGGCAGCCGCATCCGGCGTTCCAGCGTCCCTGGAAACAGTTCGATCAACCCCCAGGACAACAGGATCGCGATCACCCACCCGGAGAGCAGCACCGTCGTCGACCTGAACAGCGCGCCGGGGCGTACCTTGGCCCAGAACTCCCGGTAGGCGAGCAGCAGCAGCCCGATCGCGGTCACGTGCAGAACGAGGCCGGCGCCGGCGCTGACGGCCTGCAGTGCGTCGGCGGTGCCGGAGGCCAGCTTGGCGGCGTTCCAGCCGGCCGCGATGAGCAGGTTGGCGACCAACAGCCACCAGGCAATGCGCTTGCGGGCCATCAAGGCGGCGGCCAGCAGGGCCAGCACGAACGCCCACGCGACACTGGTGTCGGGAAAGTTGAACAGGTAGTTGTCGATGAACTTGCGCGGAACCTTGATGATCCACCGGATCAGCGGTGACAGGCTTGCCAGCAGCGCGAGGGTCGCAGCCGTGCCGACGGTCCAGCCCGCGAATACCGGAACCCAGTGATACCGGGAGGTGCTTTTTCCTCCCGAACTGCGTTCCGAACTGCTTTCCGAGCGCAACAAAGCCAGTGACATAGGCTGCGAGGATATCTCTGCGAAACGAACCGTGCTTCCCGGCTGCTAAACTGTGCTCCGCGACCGTCCCGGCGCACGCCAGGACAGGAAAGTGGAGTCCCACTCCCACCGCAGGCCACGGAGAAATCCGAAGGCTCGGCGGTCCGGTCGCAGGCAGCCAGGCTGCCTGCTCTGCGCGGCGCGCAGGCGGCCCTCTCGACGGGGGCCATGATCGGTCGGCATCGGGCCCTGCTTCAGGCAGGGCTTTTTCGCTGATGGGGTGCCGTTTCCAGCGGTCGCGGCCGATCACGACAACGCACGACGACGTACAACAACGCAGGAAGACTACCCAGGGAGGTCCCATCAGCACAGAGATCCGCGTCAACGAGCGCATCCGCGTACCTGAGGTCCGATTGATCGGGCCGGGAGGCGAACAGGTGGGCATTGTGCGCATCGAGGATGCGCTCCGCGTCGCCGCGGATGCCGATCTTGATCTTGTCGAAGTCGCGCCGAACGCCAGGCCGCCGGTGTGCAAGATCATGGACTACGGCAAATACAAATACGAGGCGGCGCAGAAGGCGCGCGAGTCTCGCAGGAACCAGCAGCAGACCGTCGTCAAGGAACAGAAGTTGCGGCCGAAGATCGACGATCACGACTACCAGACCAAAAAAGGTCACGTGGTCCGCTTCCTTGAGGCGGGATCCAAGGTCAAGGTCACCATCATGTTCCGCGGGCGCGAGCAGTCACGGCCCGAGTTGGGCTACCGGTTGTTGCAGCGGCTCGGCGCCGACGTCGCCGAATACGGGTTCGTCGAGACTTCCGCCAAGCAGGACGGCCGCAACATGACGATGATGCTGGCACCGCACCGCGGCGCGAAAACCCGCGCCAAGGCAGCTCAGGAGGCCGGCGCGGCCGGAATGGCTGGAGTCCGGCCAGTCCAGCCTCAGCGCTCCACTACCACCCCCGGCACCCCCGGCACCCCCGGCACCAGCGGCGACACCACCCCGCCAGAAAACTGACCCGACACCAGAACCGAGGACACATGCCGAAGACGAAAACGCACAGCGGCGCTTCGAAACGATTCCGGCGAACCGGGACCGGAAAGATCGTGCGGCAGAAGGCCAACCGCCGCCACCTGCTTGAACACAAGCCGAGCACTCGTACCCGGCGACTGGCCGGCCGCACCGAGGTCTCCGCCAACGACACCAAGCGGGTCACGGCACTCCTGAACGGCTGACCAACCGGGCAACTCGAGCACGAAACCAGTACGCCCCGACGAGAATAGGAACACCCATGGCACGCGTGAAGCGGGCAGTCAACGCCCAGAAGAAGCGGCGCACCGTCCTGAAGGCCTCCCGAGGCTATCGGGGCCAGCGGTCCCGGCTGTATCGCAAAGCCAAAGAGCAGCAACTGCACTCACTGAACTACGCGTTTCGTGACCGCCGTGCCCG